>DAHWKH010000006.1 GCA_027343725.1 Acidiferrobacteraceae bacterium | reverse complement strand
TTGCTGGCCGTGTTCCTCGCCGGGTTCACGCTCGCGACGGGTCTTTCGTGGCTTGGCGTCATGGACTGGCTCGGTGAACTCGCGATGAACGCGATCGCCGCGGCACACGGCGCCCTCGGGCGCCTGGCCGACACCACCCGCGGGCGGCGTGCCCGGCGCGCCCGCGAGCAATCGCTCGCCAAGGAGCGACGCGTGCTCGAACGGGCCGCCCCGGTGCGCATCGAACCGGCGATCGCGCCCGTGGAGAGCGAGCGGGCGACGCGCGAGCGCCAGACGACCTTTCTCGAGCCCCCGGAGGCCGGGCTTCCGGCGCTGTCCCTCCTCGATGCCCCCCAGGACCCGAAGACCGCCGTGTCCGAGGAATCCCTGCGCATGATGTCGCGGCTGCTCGAAAAGAAATTGCTCGACTTCCACGTCGAGGTCAAGGTCGCGGACGTGCACCCGGGGCCGGTCATCACGCGCTTCGAGATCGAGCCCGCGCCGGGCGTGAAGGCGAGCCAAATCACCTCCTTGCAGCGCGATCTCGCGCGCGCGCTGTCGGTCGTGAGCGTGCGGGTGGTGGAGAACATCCCCGGCAAGGCCTATGTGGGTCTCGAGATCCCCAATGAGCGCCGCGAGGTCGTGCGCCTGCGGGAGATCCTGTCGTCGCGCGCCTACGACGCGGTCACCTCGCCGCTTGCGCTCGCACTCGGCAAGGACATCGGCGGCCAGGCGGTGGTGACCGATCTGGCGCGCATGCCGCACCTGCTCATAGCCGGCACCACGGGGTCGGGGAAATCCGTCTGCCTGAACGCGCTGATCTTGAGTCTTGTGTTCAAGGCGACGCCCAAGGACGTACGCCTCATTCTGATCGATCCGAAGATGCTGGAGCTTGCCGTCTACGAGGGCCTGCCGCATCTGCTGGCGCCGGTGGTCACGGACATGAAGCAGGCGGCCCAGGCCTTGCGCTGGTGCATCGGGGAGATGGAGCGGCGCTACCGCGCGATGGCCGCGCTCGGCGTGCGCAATCTCGCGGGTTACAATAAGCGCTTCGACGAGGCGCGCACGCGCGGCGAGATCCTGAACGACCCGCTCGCGCCGGCCGGCGAGGTGCGCGAATTGCAGCGCCTCCCCTATGTCGTGATCGTCATCGACGAGCTCGCCGACCTCATGATGGTGGTGGGAAAGAAGGTCGAGGAATTGATCGCCCGATTGGCGCAGAAGGCGCGCGCCGCGGGCCTCCACTTGGTGCTCGCCACGCAACGGCCGTCGGTGGACGTCATCACCGGGCTCATCAAGGCCAACATCCCGGCGCGCATCGCGTTTCAGGTCTCGGCGAAAGTGGATTCACGCACGGTGCTGGATCAAATGGGCGCGGAGCAGCTGCTCGGCCACGGCGATATGCTGTTCTTGCAGGCGGGCAGCGGGTATCCCCTGCGCGTGCACGGGGCGTTCGTGGCCGATTCCGAGGTGCATAAGGTCGTCGCGGCCTTGAAGCGCATGGGCCCCGCGGTCTATGACGAGCGGATTTTCGCGCCCGAGGAGGCCTTCGACGGGGCGTCCGCGGACGGCCCCGAGGATGACGAGGCGGATGCCTTGTACGACCAAGCCTTGCGGATCGTGACCGAGACCCGGCGCGCCTCGGTGTCGGGTGTGCAGCGACGGCTGCGCATCGGCTATAACCGCGCCGCGCGCCTCATCGAGCAGATGGAACGCTCGGGCGTCGTGGGGCCCTTGCAACCGAACGGCAGCCGGGAAGTGCTCGCGCCGCCACCGCCATCGGAGGGCTAATCCATGCATCTGCGATCCTGGGTCGCGCTTTTGGCGCTCGTGCCGGCTGTCGCGATGGGCGCCGATCTCGCGCGTTTCTTCGCCACCGTCCACACGGCAAGCGGGCGTTTCACGGAGGTCGTCCGCGGGCGCCACGGGGCGATGGTGACGCACGCTCGCGGACGCGTCTGGCTGGCGCGCCCCGGGCGCTTCCGGTGGGACTATGACAAGCCCTACACGGAGCGGATCATCGGGCGCGGTCGGGGGGTCTGGCTTTACGATCCGGGCCTCCGCCAGGCGACCCGCTATAGCCTGAACCACGCGCTCGGGCGCACGCCGGCGCTGCTGCTGGCGGGGCGCGGGCATCTTACGCACCTCTTCCGGGTGCAGCCCTTGCCGTCGCGCGCGGGGCTTGCGTGGCTCGAACTCAAGCCGCGCGGGCGCGGCAAGGGGTTCCGGTGGATCCGCATCGGGTACCGCGGGGTGCATATCGAGCACATCGTCTTACGCGACGCGCTCGGGCAGACCACCACGATCACCATCAACCATTGGCGCATCAACCCCACGTTGCCGGCGTCGTTGTTCGTGTTCCGTCCGCCGCCCCATACCGCCATCGTACGGGAATAGTGGACGCGCCTCTGGCCGAACGCATGCGCCCGCAGACCCTGGCCGAGGTCGTGGGACAATCCACACTGCTCGCGCCGGGGGCGGCGCTGCGCGTCGCCTACGAGCGCGGCCGCCCGTACCCCACGGTTCTCTTCGGCCCCCCGGGGAGCGGCAAGACCACGCTCGCCCGCCTTTTGGCGGGGGCCTCGCGCAGCCGTTTCGTCGCGTTGAGCGCCCTCACGAGCGGCGTGCGCGAACTGAAGGCCCTCGAGGAGGACGGACGGGCGGCCCGGGACCAGGGGCAGGGCCTCGTGGCCTTCATCGATGAGATCCACCGCTACAGCCGCGCGCAGCAGGACGCGCTTTTGCGCCCGCTCGAGGAGGGCGTCGTGATCCTGATCGGGGCCACCACCGAGAACCCGGCGTTCGCCCTCTCGAGCGCGCTCCTGTCGCGCCTGCGGCTGCACGCCTTGGAGCCGCTTGCGCCCGAGGCGCTGACCGCGCTTTTGACACGCGCCCTGGCCGCCCCGGCGGGCCTGGCCGGGCGTTATACCTGCGCGCCGGAGGCCTTGGCGCTCGTGGTCGAGCTCGCTGACGGCGACGCGCGCCGCGCCTTGTCTTTACTGGAACTCGCGGCCGAGCTCGCGGCCGAGGCCCAGGGCACGCACCTCGATCAGGCGCGCGTGGAACGCGCCGCCGGCACGCGCTACCGGCAGTTCGACAAGGGCGGCGACCTCCTGTACGACCAGATTTCGGCATTGCACAAGGCCGTGCGCGGCTCCTCCCCCGATGCCGCCCTGTACTGGCTGGTGCGCCTCCTCGACGGCGGCTGCGATCCCCGTTACGTGGCGCGCCGCCTGGTGCGCGCGGCGAGCGAGGATATCGGAAACGCCGACCCGCGGGCCTTGCAGGTCGCCCTCGATGCCTGGACGGCCTTCGAACGTTTGGGAAGTCCCGAAGGCGAGCTGGCGCTGGCGCAAGCCGCGATCTATCTCGCCGCGGCCCCCAAGAGCAACGCCGTCTACCGCGCGCTCGCCGAGGCGCGGCGGGACGTCGCGAGCCACGGCACCCTGCCGGTCCCGGCGCACCTGCGCAACGCCCCGACGGCCCTCGCCCGGGCCCTCGGGCACGCGCGGGACTACCGATACCCCCACGACGAGCCCGAGGCCTATGCCGCGGGCGTGTCCTACTTCCCCGACGGGATGACGGCCGCCCGCTACTATCGGCCGACCGATCGCGGGCTCGAGGCGCGTATCGCCGAGCGCCTGGCGCGCCTGCGCGCGCGCGACTGAAGGTCGGATTGATCGACGAGCGTCCGCAACGCTAAATAGGCGCCCTGAGCTGTTACAGGGACGTAACATGATTCGTATCTTCCGGCATTATTTGCCGAAGGGACTCGTCCTCCTCGGTTTGTCTGAAGTGTTTGTGCTCGCCGGTGCGTTGTATGTGGGCGCGCGGCTGCGGTCGGGGGACCTGACGCCGGAGTCCTTGACCAAGGCCGGCGTGTTCATCGGCGTGATGCTGGTTGTGATGACGGCGTTCGGACTCTACCAGCGTGATCTGAAAGAGGGCCAGTGGGGGTATTTCCCGCGCCTGATCGTAAGCCTGTCGCTCGGTTTCCTCGTCTTCTGCGGCCTCGTGGCCTTCGCGCCCTCGCTCGTCGTGCCCTTGCCGGCCCTGGCCTACGCGGTGCTCGTGGCGTTGTGCGGCACCATGCTGACGCGCCTCATCTATATCGCCATCGTCCAGCGCGCGGCGACCGCCCGCCACGTACTGGTGCTCGGCACCGGCCGGCGCGCCCGCTCCCTTCAGGTCCTGGCGCAGGGGAGCGGCGGTCGCGGTGGTTTCCGGATCCTGGGATTCGTGCCCTGCAGCGAGCGCGAGGAGCGCGACGGCCCACAGGTCTTGCGGGATCCGCGTCCGCTCGCGGCCATCGCCCGCGACTACGGGGTCCGAGAGATCGTGGTCGGCAGCCGTGACCGGCGCCTGACGTTGCCGGTCCATGAACTGCTCGAATGCAAATTGTCCGGCCTCCGGGTCATGGACCTTACGACATTCTTCGAGCGCGAGAGCGGACGCATCGAGCTCGAGTCTTTGAACGCGAGCTGGCTCGTCTTCGGGGATGGCTTCCAGCAAGGCGTGTGGAAGACCCGGGTGAAACGCCTCTTCGATGTCGCGGCAAGCCTCACGCTGCTCGCGCTCTGTGCCCCCCTCATGGCCGTGGCCGCGGTTCTCGTCAAGCTCGAGGACGGCGGGCCCGTGCTCTATCGGCAGGAGCGGGTGGGGCAGGACGGCCAGGTGTTCCGGCTCCTCAAGTTCCGCAGCATGCGTGTCGACGCGGAAGAGGACGGGCGCCCGCAGTGGGCGCGGGTGAACGACGACCGCGCAACGCGCATCGGACGGATCCTGCGCAAGGCGCGCATCGACGAGCTGCCGCAGGCCGTGAACGTCCTGCGGGGCGACATGAGTTTCGTGGGCCCGAGGCCCGAGCGGCCGTTTTTCGTGGCGCAGCTCCGGGAGACCGTTCCCTATTACCATTATCGCCACGTCATGAAACCCGGCATCACGGGGTGGGCCCAGGTCCGCTATCCCTACGGCGCGTCGCTTCAGGACGCGATCGAGAAGCTCAAATACGATCTGTATTACATCAAGAATCACTCGCTGTTCCTGGATATCATCATTCTCTTTCAGACCCTGCAGGTGCTGATCTTCCAGGACGGGGCGCGGTGAGCCGGGCCGTCCGGCGCGGACGGACCTAGGTCGGATATCAGGGATGAGTTCGTAAGGTTATGGTTGAGTCGCTTTCGACACGGAAACAGGTCCAAGGAATGGAACCCATGAAAATAAAGCCCCTCATCGCCGTTTTTGCGCTCATCGGTCTTAGTGCCTGTGCGGAAACGCCGCATAAACCCATGGCCGGTGGCTCCGCGAAGCCGTCAGCGGCCGTCAAAAGGCCGCCCCACTACCGGTTGTCCCCGGCCGACGTAATCGACATTTCGGTGTGGCACAACAAGCACCTGACCGAGACCGTTCCGGTGCGTCCGGACGGCCGGATCTCGATGCCGTTGATTGGGTCCGTCGAAGTCGCGGGACAGACCGCGTCCGGCGTCGCCCGCACCATCCGCAAGAAGCTCGCCTACTACGTGCGCGACCCCCAGGTGACGGTCATCGTCAAGCACGTGGTGGCCGACAACTACGAGGACCGCGTGCGCGTCACGGGCGCCGTTCAGCACCCGGCATCCCTCAAGTACGCGCCGGGCATGACGGTCTTGGATGCGGTCCTCGACGCGGGCGGTATCAACACCTTCGCGGCGGCAAACGACACCGAGATCCACCGCAAGGTCGGGCACAAGGAGGAGGTGATCCACGTCCATCTCGGCAGCATCCTGAGCGCCGGGCGCCTGGGCACGGATTACCAGCTGCACCCGGGCGACATCGTCACCGTCCCCCAACGCCTCTTTTAGTCATCCATTCTCGGAAAGGGAGCCCGCATGAGACTGACTTTTGAGCAGAACGCCCAGATACTGGGCAAGGAGGCGTTTTCCCATAGACGCTTCGTGGCGTGGACCTTCATCACGGTGACGGCGCTTGCGACCATCGCCGGCCTTACCTGGCCCAAGGCCTACAAGTCCACCTCGCTCATCCTCGTCAACAACAAGCGCCTGATCGCGCCGCTCATCAAGGGCGCGGCGTATCAGCCGGACATCGGCCAGCAACGCGCCAAGATCGCCCAGGATCTCATTACCAGCCGGGAAGTCCTGATGCCGGCGATGGCGAAGGCCGGCATGATCACGCCCAAGATGTCGGCGGCGAGGAAAGCGGCGGCCCTGAAATCAGTGCGCTCGGGCGCGGCGGTCATGGATCTCGGCAAGAACCTCATCGGCGTATCCTTCAAAGACCGCAATCCGGTGCGGGCCTATCGCCTGACGAAGGCGGCGGTCGCCCAATTCATATCCGAGGACCGCAGTGCCGGCCTCCAGCAAGCCACCGGGGCCTACGCCTTTCTCGAGCACGAAGTGACGGCCTACCGCCACCGCCTGGCGCGCGAGGCGCGGGAGATCAAGGCGCTCAAGGCGAGCACTCTCGATGCCAACCGCACGTTCGCGCGCTATGAGCGCCGCCGTATCGGGCACCTGCGCTCGAGCTACGACAAGAGCCGGATCGAGCTCAAAGAGGACCAGGGCCGGGTCCGCGTCCTCGAGCAGGAACTCACGGGCCAAGGGCGCCACAGCGGCATTCTCGCGCGCGAGGGCATGGACCGGTCGCGCCTCATCGCCGATGAAGCCCAGCTGCAGAAGCTGCGTCTGTATTACCGGCGCACCTATCCCGGAATCCAGGTCTTGAAGCGGGAGATCACGAGCTTGCGCATGAAGCTTGCGCACTTGCGCGCGCGGGAGCAGGCCCTCCATCCCGGCCGGCATGGATTCGCGTTCACCATCGGCTCCGGGCCGTTTTTCCGGAAACTCGAACACGAGCTCGACAGCACCGAGGCGCGGGTGGCCACCTTGCGCGCCAAGGTCGCCGAGTCGCAACAACTGTTGCGCGCGCAGACGACCGCCCTGCGGGATTCCCAGGGCTCGTCAGCGGTCTCGACGCTGTTGCGCGACTACGACATGAACCGGCAAACGCTCGATGGCCTCCTGAAGCGCCGCGAGCAGGCGCGCGTGTCCCTGAACCTCAACAAGGAGCAGCACGCGCTGTCGTTTCGGGTTTACGAGCCGGCGGACGTGCCCGCTCTGCCCGTGGGCCCGCCGCTTGCGATCTTCGTGATCGGCGGCATCGTGCTCGGCCTGGTCCTGCCCTTCGGGCTTCTGTACGGCCGCTCGCAGATGGATGCCCGCGTCCGGGCCGAGGCGGTGATTCCGGAGACTCTGAACCTGCCCCTGCTCGCGGTCGTGCCGCACTTGTACGCGCCAAGCGAGACCCTCACCGCGCGCCGCAGCGTGCAGTGGCTCGGGATCCTCGTATTCAGCGTGTTGTTCATCGCCATCAGCATCGTCCTATCGGGTAAGAACCTATGAGCAAAGTCGAAAAAGCGTTGCAGAAAGCACGGGCGCTGGACGAGAACGCCCAGCCCATTCCGGCGGTCGCGGGCGCTGCCCCCGAGGAGAATCCGTTGGTCGTCACGAAGGCGGATCTTTCGGCCTACACCACCCAGATCCCGAACATGTCCCAGAAATTCCAGCTCGAGCGCTCGGATCTGGGCGAGGCCAAGATCATTCATCAGGACATGGAGGACGTACGCGTGGTCGAAGCCTTCCGGCAAATACGAACCCACATCCTTCAGAACGCCGGGTCCGGGAATTGCGTGGTGCTCGTGACCTCCGTCACCCCCGAGGGGGGCGCGAGCTTCGTGGCCCTGAATCTCGCCGCCGCCTTCGCGTTCGATGCAAGCCGCACCGCCTTGCTCGTGGATTGCCGCTTGCGGGACCCGGGACAGGAGCGGCTCGTGGGGACCGACATCCATTACGGGTTGACGGATTATCTCGAGGGCGAGGATCTCGATGTGAGCCAGATCATCCACGAAGGGGGCCTTCCGCGTTTTCGTCTGATCCCGGCCGGGCGCCGGAGCGACGCGGGCACGGAGCACCTGGAATCCCGTCGCATGCGCGACCTCGTGGACCATTTGAAGGCGCGCTACCCGGACCGCTACATCATTCTGGATTGCGCATCGCCGGCGGAGTCGGCCGACGCCGCGGTCCTGGCCGATATCGCCGATTTCGTGTTGCTCGTCGTGCCTTACGGGCGGGCGACCGAGGGCCAGATCTGGAGCGCCGCGAAATCCGTGGATGAACAAAAGTTCCTCGGCGTCGTGTTCAACGACGAGCCGCAGCCGCGCCGCGTCATCTGGAATTAGATTGTGGGTACCGGAAAACGCAAGACTCGGATCGTCAAGATTCTGAGTATGGCGTCCTGCGGCGTCCTGGCCCTTAGCGGCCGGGCCCAGGCGTCCCACATCGAGTATGGCGTCGGGTACGACGGCGTCTTCACCAACAATATCTATCGTTCGGCGACGAACAGGCATCGCGAGTACATCAATATGTTTCGTGGCCTTCTGGCCTATCACAAGCACGGGCGCCGCCTCGACACACACCTCGATCTCGAGGCGATCGGGCGGGTCTTCACCCTCGGGACCTACAGGAACGATGTCCTGTTCGGGGTCAATTCCCTCACACACTACATCGTGTTACCGAAGGTCTTGAGCCTGTCGGAGCGCGACATCTTCACGCAGGCGCCGATCGATCCCCGATTCGTCATGGAGCCGACCAATCTGCAGAACACCAACGCCCTGTCGATTGGCCCCAACCTGTCGTGGTACGTCGACCCGATCGATGCCTTCCAGGCGCGTTTACGCTACCAGAACTTCTATTATCAGAATCTGCCGTCGACGTTTCCGAAGACCTTCTCGACCAGCAACTACCGCTGGCTCGCGCGCTTGCGGTTCGTGCACGCGTTTTCGCGCTACACCAAGGCCTCGGTCAACTACGTCCCGTCGAAGGTCATTTTCCGCAACACGCTCATCAACCCCGACTATCGGCGTGAGGACGCTTACATCGGCTTCGGGACCCGCCTTGGGCACCTGAGTCTGACCGCCGACGGCGGGCGCACGCGCATCGAGGAGGCCGGGGGCCTCGGGCACCTCTCGGGGGTCCTTGCGCGTATCGCCCTGACGGACACCATCGGGCCGCGCTCGCGCCTGACGCTTGCGGGCGACCGCAGCTTCGGGGACGCGGGACGGTATGCTTTGCAGGAGGCGCCCGCACCCAATCTCGTCCTGCCGGTGGCCACCAATCCCCAGGAGAGCATCGGGGGCGGCCTCTACTATGGCCGCACCGCGAGCCTCTCTTACACCTACCGGCGTGTCACCGGGGCGGATCGCATCAGCGCCTTCTGGGAGCACCTGCATTACTTCACCCTGCCCCTGAGCCAACGGCTGGCCGGAGGGATCTTCAACGTCGGCTACGATTTGTCGAATCGCGTCAGCGACTCGATATTCGGCGATTACGTCCGTATCCATTACGTGAGCTATAACGCCAACACCCGTTACTTCGGCGCCGGGACCCGCCTGCGCTACCGCCTGACCCGCAGGCTCAGCGTGAGTCTCGAGGGGATGTACGATCGCGGCCTCAGCCGGGACCCGGTGCTCGCATACAGCGAGTGGCGCGCGATCGTCGGCATTTCCTATCTGACGAATCCGTATCGCATGCGGACGGATCCGTTCGTGCATTACACCAACGCGATGTTCTACTAGCCATGTATTTGAACCATTTCCAACTGCGGGAGCACCCGTTTCAGATCACCCCGGATTCGGACTTTCTGTACCTGAGCGCGGCGCATGCCCGGGCCAAGGCCTATATGGACTACAGCATCCGCAACCGCGACGGCTTTGTCGTCATCACCGGCGAGGTGGGGGCCGGAAAGACCACGCTCATCCGCAAACTGTTGTCGGAGTTCGACGACGAGGTCATGGTCGCGAAGATCTTCCAGACGCAGCTCGATGAGACCCAGTTCCTGCAGGCGGTCCTCGTGGAGTTCGGCCTCAATCCCTTCCACATCGGGAAGCTCGAGCTCATGGACATGCTCTCGTCGTTTCTGATCGACAGCTTTCTCAAGCGCAAGCAGCTCGTGCTCATCGTGGACGAGGCGCAGAACCTCGATCGCCGGGTGCTGGAAGAGATTCGCATGCTGTCGGGCCTCGAGACCGAGAAGCAGAAGATTCTGCACGTCATTCTGGTGGGGCAGCCGGAACTCAACGAGACCCTCGATGCGCCAGGGCTCGAGCAGCTCACTCAGCGGGTGCGGTTGCGGTTTCATATCGCCGCCCTGTCGGAGAGCGAGACGAGCGATTACATCTATCACCGCCTGCGCGTGGCGGGGGCGGTATCTCCCGAGGCGCTCTTCACCCCCGACGCGATCCCGATCGTTTACGAATACGCGGGCGGCATACCGAGGCTCGTGAACACGCTCTGCGATACCGCCTTGACGTGCGCGTTCGCGGACGATGCGGCGTGCGTCGACGAGGGGGTGGTGAAGGCGGCGGTTCTGGAACTCCAGTGGAAGCCCTTCGCGTCGCGGGCGCGCAGCATGCTCCCTGCGCGGTCCGAGGACCGGACGGCGAGGGCCCTCGATGCGGATCAGTTGGCCAGGGCGGTCGAGGCCATGGGGCCGAGGCTCGACCGCATCGAGGCGGTTTTGCGCGCGATGACGGACGTGCTGCAAAAACGCAACCGGATCTCTTTGCATTTCGGCGAGCAGCAGATCGCGCAGATCCTGAGGCAGATGAGCATCGAGATGGAAAAAATGAAGATCCAGGAAGAGGCACGGGGGTGATGGGATGTGTGGTTTAGCGGGGATCGTCGCCTGGGGTGACGGCGAGCGGCCTCAGGCCCGCGAGGTGGGCGCGATGATCGGGCGGATCCGGCATCGGGGGCCGGACGGCGAGGGGTTTTACGCCGACAGCCAGGCCTGCCTCGGGCACGCACGGCTCAGTGTCATCGATCTCGCGGGCGGGGCGCAGCCGCTTGCCAACGAGGATCGCACGATCTGGGTGACCTTCAACGGCGAGATCTTCAACTATATCGAACTGCGCCGCCATTTGGCGAAGCGTGGGCATGCCTTCTCGACGGTGAGCGACACCGAGGTGATCGTGCACCTCTATGAAGAGTACGGCGAGGATTTCGCGAGCCATCTGAACGGGCAGTTCGCGATCGCCCTCTGGGACAGTGTGGCGCGCCGCCTGGTCCTGGCGCGCGACCGGGCCGGCATCCGCCCCGTGTTTTTTCATGTGCGCGCGGGACGCGTGTACTTTGCATCGGAAGTGAAGGCCTTGATGGCCTGTCCGGAGGTACCCCGGGCGCTGGACCCGGCCGGCCTCGCCCAGGTCTTCACGTACTGGGGTCCGATCGGGCCGCATACGGAGT
>DAHWKH010000005.1 GCA_027343725.1 Acidiferrobacteraceae bacterium | reverse complement strand
TGTACCTCGATCTCGTTCTCACCGACGGCGAGTGCGTGGCCTGCGCGCGCGTCTCCGGCGGGATCGCCTGCGGGGACCCGGACCTCCTGACGCGTTTGGGCGGCGCGCTCAAGGGCGCGCCGGTGGCGGCCATCGCCGGGATTTGGGAGACGCTCGTGCCCGAAGACGGCGATACGATCGGTGTCGCGCGCGCGGACTTCCTGGCGCTTGCGCGTTTGGGCATCGGCCGCTACCGGATCGGGCAACGCCTGGGCTGGGATGCGGCGCGGCGCATCACGGTCTTCAGTCCTACGCGCGATCGCGACATCGACGCGCTCCTCGCGGGCGTGGGGGCGGTCCTTTTACCCTATTGCGCGAAGCCCACATGGTGCAAATGGCGGCATCGGGACGGCTGTCCGGAATGCGGCCAGTGCGCGATCGGCGAGGCCTACCACATGGCGCGCGCCCGCGACCTGCGGGTCGTGACGATCACCCACTACGAACACCTGCGCGCCGTGTTGGCGGAACTCAAGGCCGAAGGCGTGGAGTCCTTCCTCGGCGTCTGTTGCACCGACTTCTTTTTGAAGCGCGATTACGCCTTCGTGGAGGCCGGTCTGGGGGCGGTCTTTCTCGATATCGAGGGCGATACCTGCTACACGCTGCGCGCCGAGGATGCGGCCTATGTCGGCCGCTTCGAGGCCCAGGCGTTTCTCGATCCGCGTCTCTTGACCCAAGTTCTGACGTGGCGGGACGGTCTCGAGCTCAGGAGCCCCAAGCAAAAACGTTGACGCGCGCCGGCGGCAGGTTGCGCCAGATCATGTGCGAATGCAGGCACGTGACGTCGTGGGCCCAGTCGAGCGCGCGGCAGCCGAGGCTGTAGGTGAACTGGATGAACAACCCGCCCCGGGGCAGGATGCGGTCGATCTCGTTGCCGATGCGCGCCACGGTCATTTTCGGGAGCGATTTCAAGGGCAGGCTCGAGACCACGGCCGAGACGTCCTGGGCGCGCTGCCCCAGCAGGTCCGCAAGCTGCGCGGCGTCGCCCTCGAGGATCAAAACCTTGGGGAAGCGCGCCCGCAGATGCGCTGCGAGCAACGCGGATTTTTCCACGACAATGAGACGATCCGCGGCAAGGCCGCGCGCGAGCAGGGCCGCTGTGACCACACCCGTGCCGGCACCCAGTTCCACGACGTAGCCGTCGGAGGACATGACGGCCTGGGCCGCCACGTAATCCGCGAGGTAACGCGAGCTCGGGCAAGCCGCGCCGATCGACTGCGGGCCGCGGCACAGGGCCTTGACGAAGAGTGCCCAGTCGCTCGGGATCACGGTCGTTGCGACACGGGCCGCCGTGCTTTTGAGTCGTCGCCGCAATCCGTTGTGTTGCGGGAATTCCGTCGTCCCCCAGCGCATAAAACCCCCCTCGTTGCTGTTGGGAACAGTCTGCTGTGTCGTTAACAGGATATCCCACCAAGGGACGATTGCAACCGGCGCGGGATGAACGTGGCGCGGAGACTTATTGATGGCCGCCCGGAAGCAGGCTCTGCAAGCGCTTCTTTTGGCGATAAATGGCGGCATCCAGGGCGTGGCGCAGGGGGAGCGCGATCTCGGTACGGCCTTCGACCGCCAAGCGCCGGTCGAAGAAAAGGGCGTCGGCATCCTCGGATTGCGTGAGCAGCGTCAGAAAGGCGCGCCAGTCGCCGCGGATGCACACATCCCAGGGGAGGGGCGGCGCCGGCCACAAACGCCTGCCCTTCACGACGAAGCCGAGTTTGATAGCGGGGGCCGTCAGCTCGAGGCAGATACGGCTGCCCGAGAGCGGCACGAGGCTCGTGTCGGGACCGAGCAGGATGTTGGCGAGAACGGCCCCGCCGAGCGCCAGCGCCGGCGCGGGCAGGACCCGTCCGCCCAGCGCCAGGATCCGGGGGGTGAGGCGTTCGAGGGTCTCGCTCACGGGGTTCATGGCGTCATTATCGGCGCTCCCCGGGGCCAGCCTTTGATCCGCATCAACCGTTTGCGCTTAATCAAAGGCGCCTCGGAAGGCGCCCTTTATGCTCCCGTTCGTGACCTTCCTCGATATGCGGCAGTTTCTGGAGCACCTGGAGCGGCGCGGGCTGCTAAAGCGCGTGAAGACCGAGGTGAGTCCGGAACTCCAGATCACCGAGATCTGCCGGCGCGCCCTCCTGGCCGAGGGCCCGGCACTCCTCTTCGAGCGCCCGAAAGGCGGGCGCATGCCCGTGGTCGGCAACCTCTTCGGCACCCTCGAGCGCATCCTCATGGCCATGGACATCGAGGATCGCGGCGGCCTGCGCGCCCTCGGGCGCCTGCTCGTGCAGATCAAGGAGCCCCGATGGCCGCACGATGCGCACGAGGTGGCGGCGCATCTGCCGATCCTGCGCCGCTTGTGGGCCGCGCACGCCCGCATCCTCCCGGGCTCCGGGCCGGTGCAGGAGTGCGTCCAGGAGGGCCCGGATGTCGATCTCGAGGCCCTGCCCATATCGCGCTGTTGGCCCGAAGACGCGGGCAAGCTTTTGACGTTCGGGCTCGTGATCACGCGCCCCGATCTCGAGGGCCGGCACAACGTCGCCATCTATCGCCAGCAGGTGATCGGCCGCAACCGGCTCATCATGCGCTGGCTCGCGCATCGCGGCGGCGCCGGTGACTACGCGCGCTGGCGCGAGGCCCACCCGCGGGAGCCGTTTCCGCTCGCGGTCGCGATCGGCGCCGACCCGGCGCTCACCATCGCGGCCGTGGCGCCCATTCCCGATACCCTCTCGGAGTACCAGTTCGCGGGCCTTTTGCGGGGCGCGCGCACCGAGCTCGTGCTGGCCGCAAACCGCCTGCTGGTGCCGGCGCGCGCCGAGATCTGTCTCGAGGGTGTGATCCACCCCGATGATCAGGCCCTCGAGGGCCCGTTCGGCGATCACACGGGCTATTACAACGGCCAGGACCATTTTCCGGTCATGACCGTCACGCGCATCACGCATCGCGCCAAACCCCTCTACCAAACCACCTACATGGGGCGTTCACCGCACGACGAGCCCTCGGTGCTCGCCATGGCCTTGAACGAGGTCTTCGTGCCCCTTTTGCAGTCCCAATTCCCGGAGATCGTCGACTTTTATCTGCCGCCCGAGGCCTGTTCCTACCGGATCGCCCTTGTCAGTATCCGCAAGCGTTATCCCGGGCACGCTCGGCGCGTGATGTTCGGCATCTGGTCCTATCTCCGGCAGTTCACCTACACCAAATTCGTCATCGTCACGGACGACGACATCGACATCCGCAATGCCGGCGAGGTCGTCTGGGCCGTGGTCACGCGCGCCGACCCGGCGCGCGATGCCGTCATCCTCAAGGACACGCCGATCGACTACCTGGATTTCGCAAGCCCGGCCCCGGGGCTCGGGGGCAAGATGGGTCTCGATGCCACGATGAAAACCGCGCCCGAGACGGCGCGCACCTACGGCCACCCCATCCGCCCGGACTCCGCGACGCAAAAGGCCGTCGAGGGCATTTGCCGCGACCTCGGCTTTCCTTAAGGCCTTGACGCGCGTCAAAGCGATACCGGGGGCGCGGGGCCACGATAGTGTTTTAGGAAGCGCTTATGAATGACCTCTACGACGAGGGTCTGATCGCGCGTTACGGCGAGTCCGCCCCGCGTTACACATCATACCCCCCGGCCACCGAGTTCCACGGCCAGTTCGGGGTGACGGAAGTCGCCCGCGCCTTGGCCGAGCGCCCCGACGCCCCCTGGTCCGTGTATGTCCATATCCCGTTTTGCGAATCGGTCTGCTACTACTGCGCCTGCCATAAGACCGTCACCAAGCATCACGAGCGCGCGCAGCCCTACGTCCAGCGGCTTGCGCGCGAACTCGCCCTGTGGTCTGCGCACTTAGGCGCGGGCGCGCGCCTCGAACAGCTCCACTGGGGGGGCGGCACGCCGACCTTTTTGAGCCACGACGAGATGCGCACGCTCATGTGCGCGCTCGCCGAGCGCTTCGCGTTCGCAGACGATGCGCACGGCGAATACTCCGTCGAGGTCGACCCGCGGCACGCATCCGATGAGACCCTGAAGGTCCTGCGCGCCATAGGCTTCAATCGCTTGAGCATCGGGGTACAGGATTTCGATCCCGAGGTGCAACGCGCGATCCATCGCGAACAGTCCTTCGCGCTCGTGAACCACGTCGTCGGCGAGGCGCGCGCGCTCGGGTTCCGTTCGCTCAGTGTCGACCTCATTTACGGCCTGCCGCGCCAGACACGGGGGAGCTTCGCGCGCACGATCACGCGTGTCTTGTCTTTCGAACCCGAACGGATCTCGCTCTTCCACTATGCGCACCTCCCCGAGCGCTTCAAGTCCCAGCGGCGGATCGCGGCCGAGGACCTGCCGGCGTCGGCCGTGAAGCTCGATATCCTGAAGGACGCCATCGATCGGCTGCTTGCGGCGGGCTATGTGTACATCGGGCTCGACCATTTCGCGAAGAGTGCGGATGAACTCGCGATCGCCCGCCGCGACGGCACGCTCGCGCGCAACTTTCAAGGGTACTCGACCCGCGGGGCGCTCGATGTCCTCGGCGTCGGGGCCTCGGCCGTGAGCCGCATCGGCGGCGTGTACAGCCAGAATGCCTGGGACCTGCGCGAGTACGAGGCCCTTCTCGACCGCGAGACCCTACCCGTCCGGCGGGGTTTCGAACTCAGCACGGACGATCTGTTGCGGCGCGAGGTGATCAACAGCCTCCTGTGTCACATGGAATGCGATGTGCGTGCCTTCGAGGCCCGCCACCGCCTGCGCTTTGCGACCTATTTCGCAAGCGAACTTGCGCGTCTCGAGCCCATGCGCCGCGACGGGCTGGTAGAGGTGGGGGATCGGATCGTCGTGACCGACCAGGGCCAGATGCTGGTGCGCGCCGTCTGCGCGGTGTTCGATCGCTATCTCGTCGCCCGCGACCGGCGGCGCTTCTCGCGCGTGATCTAGGCCCCATGCCTCATCACGTCCCATGCGGCCCGAGCGGCGCGCCCGGCCGGTTCCCGGTGATGGGGGGCTTCGGCCCGCCCCAGCGGCGGGCGCGCCGCCGCGGACCCGGGATTGACCCCTGTCAAGGAGATCCCCCCGGTGAGGGCTAAGCTCGTCTCATGATCGCGATCCGTTCACGCCTTCCGAAACTGAGCCTGCGCGGGCACTCGCTCCTGCCGATCCTCCAGGGGGGCATGGGTGTGGCCATTTCCGCCCACAAGCTCGCCTCGGCCGTGGCCCGCGAGGGGGCGGTCGGCACCATCGCGAGCGTCGACTTGCGCCACCTCCATCCCGACATCATGGCGCGCCTCAAGCGCTGCCGCGATGCCGATCGGCTCCTCGAGGGCAACCTCGAGGCCTTGGATCGGGAGGTGCAAGAGGCACGCGCGAAGGCCGGTCCGTCGGGATTCATCGCCGTGAACGTGATGCGCGCCCTCAATCATTACGCCGACTTCGTGCGCCAGGCGTGCGTGAGCGGCGCGCACGCGATCGTGATGGGGGCCGGACTGCCGCTCGATCTGCCGGATCTCACGCGCGGGCGCGATGTCGCGCTCATCCCGATCCTCTCCGAGGAGCGCGGTGTCGAGGTCTTGCTGCGGAAATGGATGCGCAAAGGCCGTTTGCCAGACGCCATCGTCCTCGAGCATCCGGGGCAGGCGGGCGGCCATCTCGGCGCCACGCGCCTTGCGGACGTCGACGATAAGCGTTTCGAGTTCCGGCGCGTGCTGCGGGAAACCCTGGCGGTGATCAAAAAACTGGGCCTCGCGAGCGAGGGCATCGCCCTCATTCCCGCGGGCGGCATCGGCTCGTTCCGGCGGATCCGCGAGCTGTTCGACTGGGGGGCGTCGGGCGTGCAGCTGGGGACGGCCTTCGCCGTGACCGAGGAGTGCGACGCCCACCCGAATTTCAAGCGCGTCCTGGCCGATGCCAAGGCCGAGGACATCGTGACGTTCATGAGCGCCGCGGGGCTGCCCGCGCGCGCCGTGCTCACACCGTGGCTCAAGCGCTATCTGGCGCGCGAGGGGCTGCTCAAATCGCGGGCCGCCGATCGGTGCGGGGGCTGCGCGAGCCGGCTCGAATGCCTGACCCACTGCGGTTTCAAGGACGGGGATCCGCAGGCCGGGCAGTTTTGTATCGAAACCCAGTTGGCGGCGGCCGCGCGCGGCAACGTGAACGCCGGTCTCTTCTTTCGCGGCGCGGCCGCGCTGCCCTTCGGGCGCGAGATCCGGCCCGTGCGTGAACTCCTGGAATTTCTCGCGACCGGCGCCCCGGACGCGCTGGCCTCGAATGCGTGACGGAGAGTGGTCATGACCTCGTGTTGTCCGGTCCTCGATTTGACGGCCCTACCCCCGGATATCGCCCCTTATCGCTACGTTTATGCGCGTTTGCGCGAGTGCGCGCCCGGCGAGTCCTTGTGTCTCTGGAGCCCCGAGGAGCCGGGGTTGTTTCTGGAGCAGCTGCAACACCAGATGCGTCACACCCTGGTCTGGTCCATGACCCCGGACGGGCGCGGCTGGCTCATTCATGTCCATATCCGCAGCGAGGAGGAAGCGCTCCCGCTCGCCGACACCTTGCGGCGTGATCACGAAACCGTGGATCACAGGGTGGTCGCGATCATGGCGCACCTCGGGCGCGCGGATTGGCCGCAGGCCGTCGAGGCGACGCTCAGGCTCGGCCGCGCCCTGCGCGCGCATATCGATCTGGAAAACGAGCTCCTCGCGCCGCTGGGCCTCAATCAGGCACCCGAACTCACCGCGCTCATGAAGCGCGAACACGACGAGATCGTGGCGCAACTCGACATCCTGGACGAGGTCGCGGGCCGCGACCAGGAGGCCTGCCACGAACTCGACACCTGGCTCGGTCTTCTGGCCGCAAGCCTCAACAAACACGAGTATCGCGAGGAGTCGCTTCTGTTTCCTCATTGGACGCGCGCCCTGGCCCTGCGCCCCGATCGCGACGCCTTGCTGGACACCGTGCGCGAACGCCTCGCGGCGGCTTCCTGAAAGACCGAAGACCCCTCAGGTCGGGGCGTGCCCGGCGAGCCCCACCGACAGGAGCACGGCACCGTATTGCGCGGCGCTGCCAGCCATGACGAACAGATGCCAGACCTGGTGTCCGTAGCGCCAGCGCTCGTCATGGACGAAAAAGACGATGCCGACGGTGTAGAGAAGGCCGCCGGCCGCGAGCCATAAGAGGCCGGCCCGGCTCATGTGGTGGGCGAGCGGGTCGCTCGCGATGAGGATCATCCAGCCCATCACCACGTAAAAGAGCAGCGACAGCCGGCGGGTCTTCTGGGGGATGAACTCCTGGACGATGCCAACCACCGCAAGCCCCCAGAGTACGCCGAAGAGTGTGAAGCCCCACGCCCCGCGCAGCGGCCCGAGGGTGAAGGGCGTGTAGGTCCCGGCGATCAACAGATAGATCGCGACGTGATCCAGGCGGCGGAACACCCGTCGCGCCCGCCCTTGCAGTCCGTGGTAGAGCCCGGATATGACATACAGAAAGACGAGGGTCGTGCCGTAAATGCTGACACCCACGATCCGCCAGGGGTCGCCTGCGAGCGATGCCAAGACGATGAGCACGACCGTGCCCGCCAGCGCGAGCAGCGCGCCCGCGATGTGACTAAACGAATTGAAGCGTTCTCCGGCAAGCACGGCCCATTGTAGCGGCCGGGACCCACGCGCGGCTAGGCGCCGTTGCGTTCGCGCGCGCTTTTCGTGAAGCTCTCCGCAAGCCCGCTCGTGAGGTGCGTCAACAGCGGTTTGGCCGCGTCGATGAGGAGGGCCGCGTAATCGGGGCCGTCCGCGAGCTTCACATTGGCCCAATAGCGGGATTCCCGGGGCGGACACTGCTCGCTCTCGTCCCGGCGTCCCTGGAGATAGGCGCCCTCGAGTTCGCGCGCGAGCGCGCTCTGGCGCACGCGCTTCGGTTTACGCCCGTTCACGCCGAGCAAAAGCCCGGCACTCAGACTGAGTCCGAAGGCCGCGAGCGGATGATCGAGCACCCAGCGCAGCGGGAAGGTGACCTGGCGTTCGAGGTTTTCGACAGCGCCCCCGACGCGCTCGCTCAGGACATCCAGCGTCTCCCCCAGGTGTTGCCGGTGGCGCTCGGCGACCTCGCGCGCCTCATCGGAAGAAAACACCTCCACGAATTCCTCGTTCACGACGTCTCCCGGTTTTTGATGTGCCGCCATTCGTCCTTGACAAACCGCTTGTCCGTCGCCACCTCCGCGCGCGTCCGCTTGAAGCGCGCGTCGCCCCCGACACGCACCATGTGACGCGCCGCCATGAGGCCCCCGGCGGCCGTGAAGAGGACGCCGATAATGAGCGCGCTGAGCCAAAAACTCATCACCGACGTGCCGCCGCCCGCGATCAGGGCCGCCAAGCCGATGATCGCGAACGCCAGCAGGCTCAGAATCCCCAATAAGGCGACTGCGGTGTAGAGGCTCGCCTTCAAGGCGTCAACGACCACCGCGCGCGTGCTTTCCTGGAGCTCGAGCTTGATGACGTTGGCCTCGCTGCGGATGATCTCGCCCGCTTCGTTGGCCGCTTCCCGCAAGAGTTCCACGAGCGAGGCGTTCGCGTCGTGGTGATCCTGGGTGTGCGGGTGTTCGTGATCCCAGTGCGTGGCCATGGCCTTAAAACCGAACCATCCTGCCAAGAAGGACCCCGAGCCCGAAGCCGACCGCAAGCCCTATGCCCGGGTGTTCGCGAATCCGGTTTTCGAGATCGCGGCGCATGACGTCCCGATCCTGGCTCGAGACATAATTCCCGATACGCTGCAGGGCCGCGATGATGTCGCTCAGGATCGCGCTTCGCGAGGTGTTGCCGCCCTCCGCAAGGCCTTCCGATGCGTCCATGTTCGCCTCCGCCGGTGGATGTCGTGAGCCTAGTGATTTCCGGTGGTCGCGCGAATCGGACTTAAGGGCGGGCGTCAGGCGTGGTTGATGAGGCGGGCGGTCTCCCGGGGCAGAACGCCCTGCGCGTGCGCCCAGAGCACGCCGATCATTTCATGAAAGATCAGGGCCGACAGGGCGAGCGCGGGGGCGCTCGGGAGATAGGCGAGCAAAGTGTGGCGCCTGGCGCCCGCGGTCGTGAATCCCGTGGGCGCCGGCGTGACGACAAGGCCCGCGCGGCGAAACCACAGGACCGCGCGCGGCATGTGCCAGGCCTGGGTGACGAGAAAGATCCGCCGGATGCCGAGGGGTTTCAGGATACGCGCGCTGTCGCGCGCATTCTGGGCGGTGGTGCGCGAGCGCCCCTCGACCCAGCGCACGGGCGTATGGAAATCGTCCTGCAGGACGTGACGCATGAGCCGGGCCGTGGGGGGCCCGCCGAGCGGCGCGCCCCCAGAGACCAGGATCGGCAGGTGCGTCTCGTGAAACAAACGCCGCGCGTAGCGCAGGCGCACGAGTGTGTCCGCGCCGACCGTCGTGTGCCCGCCGTATTCGGGCGCCTTGCGGTAGCGGTTGGCGGCCAGCACGACGATCGCCTG
The DNA here is from genome assembly GCA_027343725.1 of Acidiferrobacteraceae bacterium. Lineage (GTDB taxonomy): Bacteria > Pseudomonadota > Gammaproteobacteria > Acidiferrobacterales > Acidiferrobacteraceae > Acidiferrobacter. The sequence goes on along the minus strand of DAHWKH010000005.1, from coordinate 8,235 downwards.
GGGCCCTTGGGGCAACGGGGGGTTCAGCGCCGGTTCGCGTTCCCAGGCGCGCGCAAGCAATGCCGCGACCACCGGCAGACTCAAGGCCAGGAGGACTGTCCACGATGTCAGGATTATGAGACGCCCGAGCAGCGGCTTGCGCCCGAGCAGCGCAAGACCCAAGGCCATGGGGAGCAGCAGCAGTCCCGGCGGTGTGACGATGGCGTTGACGACGCCATGCCAGACGATCACGTCCCGACCTGTTCGCCCGCGGCCTGCCGATCGGCGTGGTAGGAGGAGCGCACGAGCGGGCCGCTTGCGACGTTGGTGAACCCGAGTCCCCGCGCGATCTCGGCCCACTCCTGGAACTCGGATGGGGGCACGTAGCGCGCGACCGGGAGATGTGCGCGGCTCGGTTGCAGGTACTGCCCCACCGTCAGCCACTCACAACCGTGGGCCCGCAAATCGCAGAGCGTGCGAGTGATCTCCTCGCGGGTCTCGCCCAGGCCCACCATGAGCCCGGACTTCGTCGGGATCTCCGGGTGGCGCTCCTTGAAGGCTGCCAGCAAGGCGAGCGAGCCCTGGTAATCGGCCCCGGGGCGCACGGGTTTGTAGAGGCGCGGCACGGTCTCGAGGTTGTGATTGAAGACGTCCGGCGGGCTCTCGGCGAGCGAGGCAAGCGCCCGCGCCACCCGTCCACGAAAGTCCGGGACCAGCGCCTCGATGGTCACCTCGGGTGCCCGTTCACGGACCGCGCGCACGCAGGCGGCGAAGTGTGCTCCGCCGCCGTCTCGCAAGTCATCGCGATCCACGGACGTGATGACCACGAAGCGCAGGCCCATGGCCGCGATCGCCTGCGCGAGATGGCGCGGCTCGTCCTCGTCCAGGGGCCCCGGCCGTCCGTGGGCCACATCGCAAAACGGACAGCGGCGCGTGCACAGGCGGCCCATGATCATGAAGGTGGCGGTGCCGTGACCGAAACACTCGCCGATGTTGGGGCACGAGGCCTCTTCGCACACGCTGTGCAAGGCGTGCTCGCGGAGCACGGCCTTCAGCCGCCCGACCTCCGGGGACAGCGGTGAGCGCACCCGCAGCCAGGCCGGTTTAGGCGTTGGAGGCCGTGTCTCGTGTTCGACCGCAAGGGGGATCGTTTCGATCCCTTTCCGGGAGCGCGGACCTTTGCCGCTCGTATCGGCCGCCGTCATGCTGATTGTCCTCTAGGGGGATATACCCGAAGTGTGAACACAGTTCCCGTGTGAGGGTCTGCGCGACCACCGTCATGTCCCGCGGACCGCCGCAGTCGGCGATTTGCGTCACGGCCAGGCCCCGATACCCGCAGGGCGCGATGCGCGCGAAGGGCTCGAGGTCCATGGCGACATTGAGCGCAAGCCCATGATAGCTGCGCCCGCCACGGATTCGCAATCCCAGAGAGGCGATCTTGGCCCCCCCCACATAGACCCCAGGGGCGCCCGCGCGCCGCTCGCCGGTGATGCCGAAGCCCGCCAGCGAGGCGATCACGGCCGCCTCGAGCCCGAAGACCAGCTGGCGCACCCCGAGCGATGCGCGCGCCAGATCAAAGAGCGTGTAGGCGACAAGCTGCCCCGGCCCATGATACGTGATATCGCCCCCGCGGTCGCTGTCGACCACGGCGATGGAGCCATCGGGCGCGGCCTCGTGCGCGTTGCGCCCGCGCGTGTACACGGGCTCGTGCTCGAGCAGCCACAACTCGTCTTCGGTGTCCTCGGTGCGCTGGGCGGTGAACCCTTGCATCGCGTCCCACGTGCGCGGGTAGGCGACGGCACCGTCCCAGGCCCTAATACGCAGCGGCCTCATAGGGCGATCAGCACGTCTTGGCAATCCGTGAGGGCATGGTAGATCGCGTCCAGCTGATCGCGGCTCGATGCTTGGATGGTGACGGTGACCGCCACGTATTTCCCGCCGCGGCTCTCGCGCCGCGTGGTCGCGAGCAGATCCTCGGGCGCGATATGGCGCGAGACCAGCTGATGCACGATGGCCTCGAAGCGCGCGGACCGGTGTCCCACGGCCTTGACGTCGATGCGGCAAGGGAAGGACAAAACCTCCTTGTGATCCCCGTGTTCCTTGGCCTCGGTCACTCGTCCCCTCCCGCGCGGAGCGCGTCCTTGAAGCCCTGAAAGGCGGCGTGCAGCCGCCGAAACACGGCGCCCGGCCGCCCGTCGCCCACGGCCTGGCCGTCGATCTCGGTCACGGCCGCCACCTCGCGCGTCGAGCTCGTGATCAGGACCTCGTCGCACGCAAGCAGCTCATCGCGCGCGATCGCCCGTTCTTCCGTAGGGACCCCTTGGGCGTTCGCAAGTTCCAGGACGACGTCGCGCGTGATGCCGCCGAGGATCAAGTGGCTCAAAGGCGCCGTCAACAGGCGCCCCGAGCGGACCGCGAAGACGTTGCTGACGGCGCCCTCGTTCACGGACCCGTCGCGCACGAGCAGCGCCTCATCGGCGCCGCGCACGACGGCCTCCTGTGTCAGCAGGACGTTGGCGATGAGCGAGGTGCTCTTGATGTCGCAGCGCATCCAGCGGATATCGTCCAGGAGTACGGCCTTCAGGCCGGTCTGCGCCCCCGCAGGCTCCGGTTCGCGTACGCGCGCGTAGGCGAATACCGTCGGTTCGGCATCGCGGGGGAAGGCATGTTGGCGCGGCGCGCTGCCCCGGCTCACCTGGAGATAGAGGCTCCCGTCCTGAGGCGCCACCGACTCGCCGAGCCGCGCGCACACGGACTCCCACGGCGGCTCGGGACCGGGTTCCCGGATGCCGACCGCGGCCAGGCTCGCGCGCAAACGCGCAAGGTGCGCGCCGAGGCGAAACGGCCGGCCGGCGTAGAGGGGGATGACTTCGTAAACGCTGTCGCCGAAGAGAAAGCCGCGGTCGAAGGCCGATACACGCGCCTCCTCCGCCGGCAGCCACGCCCCGTTCACATAACACAACATAGGGTTTAAGGGTCCACCACCAGGGTCGGCCCCCACCCATCCCCGGTCAGCCGGGAGGCGTACACCCGTGCTTCCCGTTTGTCAGGTTCCGGGCCCACGCACAAAAGGTAGAGTCTACGCCCGCCGACGGTACGGCGGAATATGTGTACGCGCGAAAGGCCCTTGGCGTGCAGTCGCAGGCGCAGCCTGCGCGCGTCTTGCATGCGCGCGAAGGCACCGAGCTGGACGTACCAGGGATGGGCGGTGGGCGGGCGATGGACCCCGAAAACGCGCCGGTGCGGGTGGGACGGCAAAGGGTGGGGGCGTTCGACGTGTCGCCTGTGGACCCCGAAAACGCCCCCCGAGCGCCGGCCTCCGGGGCCGTGTTCCCCGGGCGCGAGGCCCGTCACCTCGACGGGTGCGGTGCCGGTCCCGAGCATCCCCAGGCGCGCGGCGGCCGCGTATGACAGATCGATGATTCGGTGTGGGTAGAAAGGGCCGCGATCGTTGATCTCGACCACCACCGTGCGGTTGTTGCGTAAATCTCTCACGCGCACGTAGCACGGGAGCGGGAGCACTTTGCTGGCCGCGGTCATGGCGTACATATTGTACGTCGCGCCGTCCGAGGTTTTTTGCCCGTTGAACGGACGCCCGTACCACGAGGCGATGCCGCGCTCACGATAACCGGCCGCCGATTTGAGCGGGACATAGGTGTGGCCGTCGACCGTGTAAGGGCTGTTGCCGTAGGGGCTCAAGGCGAGCTTGTGGGGGACCACGGTCCGCGTGCTCAAGTCCGCGGGGTTGCGATAGCCGACGCTCGGGAGGAATCCGCAGGCCGACAGGCAGAGGCCGAGACCGAGGGCAACGAGCGGGCGCCACTGCGACGAGAACGAGCCGCAACTCCCCATGGTTGGTTGATCCAAAGACTCTGGTAGGCGAAGCCTACCGCAAATGCGGCCTCAACAAAAACGCCCGCGCGCTCAATTGACGAGGCGCCGATGGCTGTGAATGCTCATGAGCACGCCGAGCCCGGCCATGATGATGATGAGCGAGGTGCCGCCGTAGCTCAGAAGCGGCAGGGGCACGCCCACGACCGGCAGGATCCCGGCGACCATGCCCATGTTGATGAAGACGTCGAAAAAAAACAGAATCGCCAGGGATCCCGCGAGGAGGCGCGAGTAACTCTCCTGCGCGGCGAACGCGATGCGCAACCCCCGGTAGACGATGAAGAGGTAGAGCCCGAGGAGCAGGATGTTGCCCAAAAACCCGAATTCCTGACAGAACACCGCGAACGCGAAATCGGTCGTGCTGTCCGGCAGGAAGTGCAGGTGCGCCTGGCTGCTGTGCAACCATCCCTGGCCGAAGAAGCCTCCGGAGCCGACCGCGATCATCGCTTGAATGGCATGGTAGCCGGCACCGAGGGGGTCGGCCTGCGGATGGAAGAGGATGTAGATGCGTTGCCGCTGGTAGGCGTGCATGTGGGCCCAGAGGATCGGCGCGGCCGCGAGCGCCAGGAGCATGACCACGATAATCGTCCGCCAGCTCGTGCCCGCGAGAAACAACACGATGATCCCCGACAACAGCACGATGAGCGCGGTCCCGAGATCGGGTTCCTTGGCGATCAGGAGCACCGGGACCACGAGGATGAGCGCCGCCCCTATGATCCGCAGGAGTTTGGGCGGCAGGGTGTAGCGCGAAAAATACCACGACAGCATCATCGGCACCGCGAGCTTCATGAACTCCGACGGTTGGATGGACAAGGGGCCAAGCGCGATCCAGCGGCGTGCCCCAAAACGCACGGCGCCCACCGCCAAGACCGCCACGAGCGCCAGCACGCCCCCCAGGAACAGCGGCAGCGACCAGCGGCGATAGGCGTCGGGCGGGATCTGGGCCGCGCCGACCATGACCCCAAACCCGATCGCCAGGCGGACGAGATCACCGAGTGCGAAGTGCAGGTTTTTTCCGCTCGCGCTGTAGGCCACGATGAGGCTCACGCCCGCGAGGATCAGGAGGGCGATGAAGAGTGGTTTGTCGATGTGCCAGCGTTCACTCAAGCTCATGGCGCAGTCCTCGTCAGCGCGACCTCGGGGCGCATCCGGTTTTGCGGGCGCACATGCACGTGGCCGAGGAGGTCGAAGTTCATCAGGGCGCGGGCGATGGGGGCCGCCGCGAGCGCGCCGAAACCCGCGTGTTCGACCACCACCGCGACGGCGATGCGGGGATGCGGGACCGGGGCGAAGGCGATGAACAGGGCATCCGAATGCAAGCGCTTGCCCTTGTATCCGGGTTCCGGGCTCCAGAGCTGGGCCGTGCCGGTCTTGCCAGCGACTTTGTAGGGAAGGCCGTAGCCGATCGCGCGCGCCGTGCCGTGCGGCCCCTCGACCACTTCCGTCATGTCCCGAACCAGGCGCCGCAGGCTGGTCTTGCGCTTGCGGGGGATCGCGGGATCGCTGTGCGGTTTGCGGTAGCGGACGCGGTGGGTGATGGGATCGACGATGCCGCGCACGATTTCCGGGCGCATGCGCACGCCGTGGTGGGCGATCGTCGCCACCGCGTCGGCGAGCTGCAAGGGCGTCACGAGCAAGGGCCCTTGTCCGATGCCGGTGATGACGGTCTGGCCCGGGTACCAGGGTTGCTTGGTTGCCTTGATCCAGGCCTTCGTGGGCACGAGCCCGCGCGATTCGCCCGGCAGGTCGATGCCGGTGCGGTGTCCGAAGCCGAAATCCGTCAGGTAGCGGGTCATGCGGTCGATCCCCTGGCGGAAGGCCAGGCGATAGAAGTACACGTCGCACGACTCCTCGATCGCCTTTTTGAGGTCGACGCGGCCCATGCCGAGCGGTTTCCAGCAATGGAACAGGTGGGCGTTGTGCGGGAGGTGCCAGTAGCCGGGGCAGACGATGTGCTTGTGGGGATGAAACCACGGCGCCTGCAGGGCCGCGTAGGCGTAAAAGGGCTTGATCGTGGAGCCCGGGGGGTACAAGCCGTTGATGGCGCGATCATCGAGCGGCCGGCCGGGGTTGGTCGCGAGCTTCCGGAAGGCCTTTTCGCGGATCCCATCGACGAACGCGTTGGGGTCGTAAACCGGGTTGCTGACGAGTGTCAGGACGGCGCCGGTCCGCGGGTTCAGGGCGACGATGCTGCCCGGGCGGTTTCCGAGCATCTGTTCGCCGATCGCCTGCATTTGGGCGTCGATATTGAGGTAGAGGTTGTCGCCCGCGCGCGGCAGGATGCGCTTCAAGACCTTGACCTCGCGGCCCTGGGCGTTCATCTCCACGTCCTTGAAGCCGATCCGACCCATGAGGGTCTTCTGGTAACGGCGCTCGACCCCCAACTGCCCGGCGTGATGGAAACCCAGGAAACGGCGGGCCTTCGCCCCCCGCAACTCGCTTGGGTCGATGCGGCTCACGTAGCCCACGGCGTCGACCGCAAGCCCTCCCAGCGGATAGTAACGGCGCAAGCGCGCGCGCAGGGCGACGCCCTTCAGGCGCGCGAGGTGAACCGCGACACGCGCCGCCTCCTCCGCGCTCAAATGCGAGCGCAAGGTCACGCCCTGAAACGGTTTGTGCTCCTTGAGCCGCCGCATGAAATCGCGCAGGTCTTGGGCGTTGAGGGCGACGAGGGATTGGAGTCGCGTGAGCAGACGGCGCATGTGCGTCACCCGGTCGGGCGTCACTTGGAGCGTGAACACCGGAAAGTTCTCCGCCAGCACGACGCCGTGGCGGTCGAGGATCATGCCGCGCGCCGGCGTGATCGGCACGGGGCTTATGCGGTTGTCCTGGGCGAGTGTCGCGTAATAGTGATGGCGGACGATCTCGAGATAGCCAAGCCGTGTCAGGAGGGCCGCGATGAGAAGTCCGCCGAACACGACCGCGAACAGGATGCGGGATTCGAGCAGCCGAACCTCTTTGCCGTCGTCGGTCAGCGGGATCCTGTCCATAGGTCAGCTGATACCGGCGCGCCGCCGTACCTCGCGCAGGGCCAGGAACACCAGGGGCCAGACGATCATATTGGCGATCGTCGGGGCCATGAGGCTCGTGACCGGGACCGTCACGTGGCGCACGGCCTTCACCAGGAACACGACGAGGTCGCTTGCGCCGATCAGGAGTCCGACGGCAATGGCCTGCTGCCAGCGCGGAAACACCCGCAGCCGCAAGGTCAGCCGCAGGGCCAAAAAGGCGAGCAGGGTCTTCGCCAGTGCCTGTTCGCCCAAAAGCGAGCCGTAGAGGACGTCGAGGCCCAATCCCAGGAGCCAGGCGCTGCCGATCCCGATGCGTTCGGGTATCGCCAGGCACCAGTAGACCAGCACCAGCGCGACCCAGTCCGGGCGCATGAAGCGCACCGACGCGGGCAGGGGCGCAATGGCGAGCCCCATGCCGATGAGGAATGTCGCGAGGATCAGCGCGCGCTGTGCGAGCGTGAGCGGGTTGTCCACGGAAATCTCCTCGCGCCGCGATGCGGGCGCGGCCACAGCAGTAACAGATGGGTATGGTAGTCGAGATGGGCAAGCGGTGTCGCGCGGACCTTCAGAAACGCGAGGTTCGGATTGCTCGTGACCGCGGTCACGCGCGCCACCGGATAGCCGCGCGGGTACACCCCCCCGAGCCCGGAACTCAGCAGGATATCGCCCGGGCGGATATCCGCGGTCACCGTCAGGTAGGGGACCTTGAGGCGATCGGCGGACCCGGTTCCGAACACGATCGCGCGCAGACCGTTGCGCGCCGATACGACCGGCACCCCGCTGTCGGGGTCGGTCACGAGCATCACCTGACTCGTGAGCGCGCCCACCTTGATGACCTGCCCGACGATCCCGTGGGCGTCGATCACCGGTTGCCCGACGAACACATGCCCCGCGCGCCCGGCGTCGATGGTCAGGCGCTGGGTGAAGGGGCCGGAACTGACCGCCAGGATGCGCACCAGGGTCTCACGGTAGCCCCGCGGGCGGCGGCCTTTGAGGAGGGCCGTGAGGTGCGCGACCTCCGATTGCAAGGCCTTGAGGCGCAAGAGTTTGGCGCGCAGCGGCACCATTTGGTCGCGCAGCCTTTCATTGGCGCGCTTCAGTTCGCTGTTGACGCGTAACGCCCGCGCGGCCCTCTGCTCGAAGGCGAGCGGGAGGGACGCCAGGATCTTTAACGGGTAGACCGCGCGCCCCGCGTCCGCGCGCAGGACCCGCATGTCCGGGGCCCGGCGGGCATCGAGGACCATGAGCACCAGCGACAACGTGACGAAGACGATCAGCTTGCCGAGATTGGATGGCTGTTTGATCGGCCAGCCCAGGAATGTCCCCATAACCGCACCACAAGGGGGCGCCGCAT
>DAHWKH010000170.1 GCA_027343725.1 Acidiferrobacteraceae bacterium | reverse complement strand
TCGACTCCGCGCGCGCGGAGTCGGTGGCCTTCACGGTCGTGGGCCCCGAGGCGCCGCTCGTGGCCGGGATCGTCGATCGTTTCCAGGAAGCTGGGTTATTGTGCCTCGGGCCGACCGCGGCGGCGGCGCGACTCGAGGGTTCGAAGAGCTACGCCAAGGAGTTTCTCGCGCGTCACGCCATCCCCACGGCGCGCTCGGCCACCTTCACGAACCTGGACGAGGCGCGCGCCTACCTGCAGGCGCACCCGGGACCGCAGGTCGTCAAGGCCGATGGTCTCGCGGCCGGCAAAGGGGTGGTCGTGGCGGAGGACACCGGGCAGGCGCTGGCGGCGGTCGAGGCCATGGTCGCCGGCGACTTCGGGGAGGCCGGCTCGCGGGTGGTGATCGAGGAGCGCCTGCTCGGGGTGGAGGCGAGCTACATCGTGCTCGCGGACGGCCTGCGCTATGCGGCCTTTCCGACCTCGGAGGATCACAAACGCCGGGATGACGGCGACCGCGGCCCGAACACGGGCGGCATGGGGGCGTTTTCGCCGGCGTCGGCGATCGATGACGATCTCGAGGCCGCGATCCGTGCGCGCATCATCGAGCCGACCTTGCGCGGTCTTGCGGCCGACGGCCACCATTACCGGGGATTTCTCTACGCCGGCATCATGGTCACGGCCTCGGGGCCCCAGGTCCTCGAGTTCAATTGCCGGTTCGGGGACCCCGAGACCCAGCCGATCATGATGCGCCTGCGTTCGGACCTCGCGGGGCTCGTGCAGGCGGCCTTCGACGGCACGCTTGCGCAATCGCTCGTGACGGTCGACCCGCGCCCGGCGCTCGGCGTGGTGCTGGCGGCCCCCGGTTATCCCGACGCGCCGCGTACCGGGACACTGCTCACGGGGCTTGCCGGCGCCGATCCCGACATCCACGTCTTTCATGCCGGGACCCGCATCACCGGCGGCGAGGTGCGCTCCAGCGGCGGACGGGTCTTGACGGTCACGGCCCTCGGGGACGACCTCGCCGAGGCCCGCAGGCGCGCTTACGCGCGCATCGCCGCGGTCGGCTTCCCGGACGCCCTGTACCGGCGCGACATCGGCCAACGGTTCGCCTGGGGGCCGCCGTGAAGCGCCCGGTGATGGTGCGCGACGTGCGACTGGCGGCGGCGCGCGTGCGCGCGGGGGGTATCGTGGGCTATGCCACCGAGGCCTGCTTCGGGCTCGGTTGCGACCCGCGGCGGGTGCCCTCCCTCAGACGGCTTTTGCGTCTGAAGCGGCGCGTCCCCGGCAAGGGCCTGATCCTCCTCGCCTGTGACGAACGCGCGCTGGCGCGCTATGCCGTATCGCTTCCCGGCGTCGCCCGCGCGAGCTGGCCCGGGCCGCACACCTGGCTCGTGGGCGCGAACCGCAAGACGCTCGCGCTGGTGCGCGGCCGCCATACGAAAGTGGCGGTGCGCATCACCGCCCACCGCCAGGCGCGCGCGCTCGCTCAAGCCTGCGGCGGCGCCATCGTCTCGACCAGCGCGAACCGCGCGGGCGAGCGCCCGGTGAAGAGCGCGCGCGAACTCGCGCGGCGGTTCGGCACGACACTCGACGCCATCCTGATCGGGCGTACGGGCGGGGGCGCGCGCCCGACATCCATTCGCGACGCCGAGAGCGGGCGGTACCTCAGACGATGAGCGAGCAACGGCGAACGGTCGAGGACTACCTCCTGGGACTCCAGGAGCGGATTTGCGGGGCGCTTACCGAGATCGAGGGCGGAGCGGGATTCCACGAGGACGTGTGGTTGCGCCGCGAGGGCGGGGGCGGGCGCACGCGGGTGCTCTCGCAGGGCCGGGTGTTCGAACAGGCGGGGGTCAATGTCTCGCACGTACACGGGGACCGCCTGCCGCCCTCGGCGAGCGCCCTGCGCCCGGCGCTCGCGGGAGACGGGTTTCATGCGCTCGGGCTCTCGCTCGTGATCCACCCGCGCAACCCCTATGTCCCGACCACGCACTGCAACCTGCGCTACTTCGAGACCCTGGGCCCCGAGGGCGCGTGGTGGTTCGGGGGCGGCTTCGACCTCACCCCCTACTACGGCTTCGAGGACGATGCGCGTCACTGGCATGAGACCGCGCACGCCGCCTGCTCGGGCTACGAGCCTCAGGCCTACGAGCGCTACAAGGCCTGGTGCGACGAGTACTTCTTCATCCGCCACAGGCAGGAGGCGCGCGGCATCGGCGGGCTCTTTTTCGATGACGTGAACAGCGGCGATTTCGCGCGCGACTGCGCCTTCGTGCAGTCCGTGGGGGACGCCTTCCTGGACGCCTATCTGCCGATCGTCGCGCGCCGCAAGGACATGCCGTTCGGCGCGCGCGAGCGCGACTTCCAGCTCTACCGCCGGGGGCGCTACGTCGAGTTCAATCTCGTGTACGATCGCGGTACGCTCTTCGGCCTGCAATCCGGCGGGCGGGTGGAGTCGATCCTCATGTCCTTGCCGCCCGAGGTCCGCTTCCGTTACGACTGGCGCCCGGAGCCGGGCAGCCCCGAGGCCGCGCTCTACGAGGACTATCTCAAACCCCGGGATTGGCTCGCGAAACGCCCATAGCGCCTATACTCCCGGGAAGGAGGAGAGGTGAACAGCAAAACCATCGCGCTTGCGCTCCTGGTGCTCCTGATCGGCATGCCGCTTGCGCACGCCGGCCGGGAGACCCATCGGGTCTGGGCGCGCATTCAGGCGGCGCGTGCGATCCGCGAGGGCAAGGGGCCGCGGCCCCTTTACATCTTCTTCGACCCCAACTGCCCGTTCTGTCACAGGCTCTACGAAAACCTCCAGGCCCTGATCGGGCCCGAACGCCTGCGCGTTACCTGGATCCCGGTCGGCGTCCTCGAGATGTCGAGCTTCGGCAAAGCCGCCCATCTGCTCGAGGCTGCAAACCCGCAGGCCGAGCTCGCGCGCAACGAGCGGCGTTTTGCGCGCGGCGGCGTAAAGCCCTGGCGCGCGCGAGCACGCATCCGCCACGCGCTCGCCGCCAACGCCAGGCTGCTGACGGACGCGGGCAGCAACGGCGTGCCGTTTCTCGTCTACCAGGGGCACTCGGGGCGCGTCCACAGCGTGATCGGGGATCCACCGGTGCGCGCGCTCTTGCGTATCATTCCGCGCATCCGCGAGCGCACGAGCCTTACAGCGTCACCACGAACGGCACGGCCATGAGAGCGAGACTGCCAAGCGTCAGCCACAGGACCTGGGAGACGAGCATGGGGAAGAGGATGAGCGCCACACCGCTTGCCAGCGCGAGCCCGTGGCGCTGCTTGCGCCCGTATACGAAATACGCGGAGCCGATCGTGCTGAAGACGAGACCCAAAATGAGATCCATGGCGCATCTCCTCAAAAACCAGTATACAAGATGGCGGCGCGTTCTCTCCCTGTGGCCGCTGACCCCGGCCTTGTGGCCGGCGCCGGCCTTGATGGTCCTGCAGGTCTCGGGTGTCGGACAGACGCTCCGCTGGAGCGTCGCCGCCCACTCCGGGACCACCCCGGCGCCCGCGCAAACCCTGGCCGTGCCCGCCTGGACGATCCGGCAGGGGTCACCGGTGTCCGGCCGGCAACCGCCGCAACGGGTGGTGCGTTTTTACGCCCCGGGGCGCGTCAAGCCGAAGCTTTTGTGCCTCGTCGATGTCCGCTACTTCCGCGACGGGAGGCGCTGGCGGCCCTATTACCGCATGGACGAACAGATGTTTTTCACCAAGCGCGCCGGGCGCTGGGTCCCGCTTGCGCTCATGCACGGCGTGCCGTCGCTCATCAGCGCCACGCCCACGGGCTTTGCCAATGCCGCGGGCTACGTCCGGGGCCTGACCTTCTCGCAAACGACGGGGCCCATCACGCTCGTCGGCTGGCAGGTGGCGCGCGTGAACGCGACGGCCTTGCCCGCCCCGTAACACGCCCGCGGAGACGTCCTGCCTTAAGTCCCGACCCCGCCCGCGCGCACGAGGAGTCGCAGGAGAAACTCGACGGCCTCGAAATGCTGGAGCGCCTGCGCGATATCGCGCCCCCAGGCGGTCGTGCCATGATCGGCGACCACGATCGCCGGCAGGGCGTCGGGGTTATCGCCGAGAAAGGCCGCGACTTCACGCGCGATGAGGGCCACGTCGTGGTGATTGCGAAAGACCGGCAAAACCGCCGGCGACTCCGCGCGCGGCGTCAGCGCCTTGATCATCTCGCCCTCTGGGAGAGGTAAACGCGCGCGGTCGCGGCTTGCGAGCACCGCCTCGATCGAATGACCGTGCAGGCACGCCTGGACGTCCGGCCGCGCCGCGTAGACCGCGCGGTGGATGGCGGTCTCGGCCGAGGGACGCGCCTCGGGATCGTCACGCTCGCGCACCGAGCCGTCGGCCACCGCGACCCGCACGAACTGCTCGCGGCTCAAGTGGCCCTTGCTCACGCCGCTCATCGTGATCCAAAAGGAGTCGCGATCGGCGCGCGCGCTCACGTTGCCGGCCGTGGCCCACATCCAGCCGCGCTCGTAAAAGCCGCGACCGACCTCGATGAGTTGCGCGCGCGGGTCTTTCACGGGGACGCAAGCGCCGCGAAGAATGCCGCGAGCGCCGCCCGCGGCCCCTCGGGGTGATCGAACACCCCGGACCCGGCGTTGATCACGGTATCCGGGCCGTAGTCTTTCAGGAGTTCCGGAACGATGTGCGGCTTGATGCCGGCCGACGGCCCCGGGAAGACGCGCGGCCAGTCGTGGTCCTCCCCCCGCAAGGCCCGTATCACGCGCTGCTCGTCGCCGGCGTCGAAGGGCAGGGACCCGAAGCGCGCCGGGTGCAGCACGATATCGGCGCCGCCGCGGCGCATGAGGCGTCCGAGCACGAGCGCGTAATCGAGGCCGTGGTCGGGGGCGAGCGCCAGCGCCCCGGCGAACGCCGGATGGGCGATGATCGGGACGCCGATGGCCGGGTCCGCGGCCAGGGCCTCGAGCATCGGATACCCGTAGACGAGGACGTTGAGCAAGAGCGCGTTCGCGCCCTCCTGGACCAGGGTTCGGGCACGCGCAAGCAGGGTGTCGGCGCGCCCGGTGACGTTCACCGCGTACAGGAACTCGCGCCCGCGCCGGTCACGGATGGCCTCGACCACGCCCCGGCAAGCGCGCCAGCGCGCCAAGGTCGGCGCGCCGTCCAGGTCCCCGAGGATCTCGTCGTCCTTGATGAGATCGAGTTCGGTGTCGGCGACGGTTTTGAGGAGCGTTGCGTGATCCTCGGCGCTGAGTCCCAACGCCGGCTTGAAGATCGCCATCATGAGCGCGCGCCCCTCGACCCCGAGGCGCGCGCGCAGGCCCGCGATGCCAAAGCGCGGGCGGGTCCCGAGATCGGCGGGCAAGTCGAGATCGACGAGGCGCGCGGGCCCGGCGAGGCTGTACTTTCCGAACACCATGGTCAGCAGGGTGCCGAGGTCGTGCTCGGTGTTGGCCGCCGGGAAACTGATGCGCGCGCGGCCTTCGTGTTCGCAGACTTGGACCTCGAGGACCTCGGCGCGGCAGGCGGCGAGCGCCGCCTCGCGCCCGGGAAAGCGCGCGTCATGGCTGCCGAGTGTCTGACCGACCGCCAGGATCTCGGCCTCTCTGGCAGGATCGACACCCGGCGGGAAGCGGTAGGTGGCGACGATCCTCTGCCCGGCGGGCGCGGGGGTCGTCACAAGAGGGTGACGGGGGTGTGGGTGTAGACCGGGACCCACCCGGCCTTATCGGTGAAGTAGCGCACGGCCTTGATGCGCCGGTCTTCGCGCATGGTGAACCAATGCTCGGCGCGCGCCGGCACGTTGATGTAGTCCCCGGGCAGGACCTTCAGGAGCATCTGCGCGCCGCCCTCGCCCACGAACCCGAAGTAGCCGCAGCCGTCGAGGACGTAGCGCACCTCGTCGTCCTCGTGATAATGCACCGCGGCGAACCGCGCCAAGGCCTCGGAAAGCCCCGCGAGATCCGCGTGCAACACGATGAGGTCGCGCGTCTGATAGCCCGCGCGCGCCTTCAGCTCCTGAAAACGCGGCTCGACGAAACCCAGGAGCTCCTCCTGCTCCTCGGGGAGGAGCGCGGGCCGGTTGAGGAGCGCTTGTGCCCGCGACTCCTGCGGTAGCGGCCAGTATTCGAGATGTACGCCCAGGGGCGCAAGCCGCGCATCGATCGCGCCCCTGTCCGTGACCCGGGTCCCATCGGCGAGCGTTAATTCGGCCATGGCGTCTCCCTCAACTAGCCGAGAATCGGTTTTTCCGGGGCCTTGCGCGCGCGCGGGGCATCCGGCGCCGGCTCCTTGCGTTCGCGCGCGGGTCCCTTGTGGGCGCCGCGATGCGCGTGATGCCCGTCACGGGACGGGCGGCCGCGGTGCGCGCGACCGGGCGGCCTGGGACGCTCGGTCGCGCGCGCCGGGGGTGCGAGCGTGACCAGCAGATCGTCGGTCACGTGGACCACCGGGATCTTGTGGCCGATGTACTGTTCGATGTCGAGCAACGAGAAGGCGTACTCGTCGCAGGCGAGGCTCACGGCCTCGCCGGCCGCGCCGGCGCGCGCCGTGCGTCCGATGCGATGGACGTAGTCCTCGGCGTCCTGCGGCAGATCGTACTTGAAGACGTGGCTCACGTCGGGGATGTGCAGGCCGCGCGCGGCGACGTCGGTCGCCACCAGGATCGGGAACCGCCCGTCCCGGAAATCGCCGAGCAGGCTTTGGCGCTTGCGTTGCGGCACGTCCCCGGACAGGACCTCGGAGGCGAAGCCGTTGGTGCTCAGCGAGCGCTGCACGCGTTCGGCCGCGTGCTTGGTGTTGGTGAACACGAGCGCGCGCGTCACCTGCTCGCGGCGCAAAAGGCCGACGAGCGCCGGCAGCTTTTCCTCATGCCCGAGATGGAAGAGCCGTTCCCGGACGCGCTCGGCCGTGATCTTCTCGGCCTCGATGCGCACGAGCTCGGGGTTGTTCATGTGTTCGTAGGCGAGCTCCGTGACCCGGTAGGAGAGCGTCGCCGAGAACAGCAAACTCAAGCGCGCCGCGGGCGGCGGCATGCGCCGCAACAGAAAGCGGATGTCTTTGATGAAGCCGAGGTCGAACATGCGATCGGCCTCGTCCAGCACCATGACCTGCACGGCCTTCAGGTCGAAGACCCGTTGCTTGAAGTAATCGATGAGCCGTCCGGGGGTCCCGATCAGGACGTCCGCGCCCTCCTCGATGTCCTTGCGTTGCGTCTCGTAGCCCGTGCCGCCGTAGGCGAGCCGCAGCGCGAACCCGCAGTCGCGCCCCAAGACGAGCGCGTCTTTGTGGATCTGGATCGCAAGTTCGCGCGTGGGCGCGAGAATCAGCGCGCGCGGCTGATTGCGCTTGCGCCCCGCGATGGCCGGGACCGTGAGCAGGCGGTGGAAGACCGCGAGCAAAAAGGCCGCGGTCTTGCCGGTGCCGGTCTGGGCCTGGCCCGCCACGTCGTGCCCGGCCAGCGCTTTCGGAAGGGTCGCGGCCTGGATCGGCGTGCAATAGCTGAAGCCCGCGTGCCGGACGCCCGCCAATAAGGGCTCCGGGAGATGAAGGTCGGAAAAGGCCCGTTGACTGAGGTGGGTATCGTTCATTAATGGGTTAGAATAGCAAAAAGACGGGCCGCGGGGAAAGCGCGGCCGGTCTTGCCAATAGCGGCCGGTTCCGTCCACAATAGCGCGACCGCCGCGGCGTCTCCCCCCTGACAACGATTCTGAACGCGAGAACTGGGACCTGAAACATGAGTGAAGGCATCATTCACGTTACCGACAATACCTTTCAAGAAGCCGTGCTCGGCGCCGCCGGTCCGGTACTGGTCGATTACTGGGCCGAATGGTGCGGCCCCTGCAAAATGATCGCGCCGGTGCTCGAGGAAGTGGCGCGCGATTACGCCGGCCGGCTGACGGTCGCGAAACTCAATATCGATGAAAACCCCGCAACCCCGCCGAAATACGGGATTCGCGGCATTCCGACGCTCATGCTCTTCAAAAACGGCGGTGTCGAGGCCACGAAGGTCGGCGCGATGTCGAAATCGCAGCTGTCGGCGTTTCTGGACGACAACCTCTGAGTGCGCCCGCCCGGGTCGTTCGGCTACTGGACGGCGGACGACCAAGGTGCTATGGTCCTCGGGAGAGGAAGCGGATTCCCTCAGCTTTCCTGTAGTGTGATTTCTCAACCCCTTTCTGATCAGGCCGCGGACAACCACCCGTCTCCTCATGCCTGACGGTTTCTCAAAAAATGACTATGCATCTTTCTGAGTTGAAGCGAAAACCCGCCACCGAGCTTGTCGAAATGGCGGTTGCCCTGGACCTCGAGGGAGGCAGCCGGCTGCGCAAACAGGACCTCATCTTTGCGATCCTCAAGGCGCAGGCCAAAAAAGGCGAGGACATCGTAGGCGAAGGGGTCGTGGAGATCCTCCAGGACGGCTTCGGCTTCCTGCGATCCGCCGACAGCTCCTATCTCGCGGGACCCGACGACATTTACGTAAGCCCGAGCCAGATCCGGCGATTCAATCTGCGCACCGGGGATACGGTGACCGGCAACATCCGGCCGCCGAAGGAATCGGAACGCTACTTCGCGCTCCTGAAGGTCGAGAACATCAACTTTCAGTCGCCCGAGGAAGCCCGCAACAAGGTCTTATTTGAAAATCTCACACCCCTCCACCCCCTGGATCGCCTCAAGCTCGAGCAGTCGAACGCCTCGGCCGAGAACCTGACCTCGCGTGTCATCGACCTCATAGCGCCCATCGGCAAGGGGCAGCGCGGGCTCATCGTGTCGTCGCCGAAGAGCGGTAAGACCGTCATGCTCCAGCAGATCGCCCACTCGATCACGGCCAACCATCCGGAGTGCGTGCTGATCGTGCTTTTGATCGACGAGCGCCCGGAAGAGGTGACGGAAATGACCCGCTCGGTGCGCGGGGAGGTGATCTCCTCGACCTTCGACGAGCCCGCGACGCGCCACGTCCAGGTCGCGGAAATGGTCATCGAAAAGGCCAAGCGCTTGGTCGAACACAAGCGCGACGTCGTGATCCTGCTCGATTCGATCACGCGCCTGGCGCGCGCCTACAACACGGTCGTGCCGGCCTCCGGCAAGGTGCTGACGGGCGGCGTCGACGCCAATGCCCTGCAGCGGCCGAAACGCTTCTTCGGGGCCGCGCGCAATATCGAGGAAGGCGGCAGCCTGACGATCCTCGCCACCACCCTGGTCGAGACCGGTTCCAAGATGGACGACGTCATCTACGAGGAGTTCAAGGGAACCGGCAACATGGAGATCCACCTCGACAGGCGGCTCGCGGAAAAACGCGTCTATCCCGCCATCAACATCAACCGCTCGGGCACCCGCCGCGAGGAACTCCTGATCGACGCGGGCGAACTCCAGAAGCTGTGGATCCTGCGCAAGCTCCTGCACCCGATGGACGACGTCGAGGGTTCGGAATTCCTGCTCGATAAATTGAAGGCCACCAAGAACAACGCCGAGTTCTTCGACTCCATGCGCCGCTAGGCGGCATCGGT
>DAHWKH010000158.1 GCA_027343725.1 Acidiferrobacteraceae bacterium | reverse complement strand
GTCCGTTGCTTGTTGAGGTGCATTTTGAGCGCAAAATATCATTTGCAAACGAAGACGCTAGGCCCACGCGCGGCGCAGCTCTTCACTGAGCTAAATGAACTACGCCAACTACGCCGGTCTACGTTCACCTTGGCAGATGTGGAATCGATCACCGGCCTATCGGCTGCGGCGGCCCGCAATCTCGTGCACAAGGCCCAGCGGCGAGGCTTGTTCACGCGACTGAAGCCTGGCCTGTACAGCCTCGTGCCTTTCGAGCTCGGACGGGCCACTTGGCACATCGACAGCCCGTACTTGATCGCGCGTGAACTCGCCGGTGCAGCACCCTACTTCTTGTCGCACGGCACCGCACTTGAGTTGCATCGCATGGTGACGCAGCCGACCTTCACCGTGTATGTGTCATGCACGCGGCGCGTGCGTCCGCAGACGGTGGGCGGCTATAACTTTCGGTTTGTCCACATTACGGCGGAGCAAGAATTCGGAGTCATGAAGCATTGGATCGACAAGGAGCGCTTCGTGATGATCAGCGACATGGAGCGCACCATCATCGATGGTCTCCGACACCCGGCATTTGTCGGTGGCATCACCGAAGTCGCCAAGGGCTTGTGGATGAAGCGGGATGTACTGAAAATCGAACGACTGGTGGACTACACACGACACCTCGGCATCGGCGCCGTCGTGCGGCGCCTCGGCTACCTGCTGGAACACTATGGTCTGGCCGACGCTTCGGTGCTGGCGCCGCTACGCGGCATGCTGACTGCAACTTACCAGCGCCTTGATCCGCTGCTCCCCACCGAGGGAGCATTCCTATCACGTTGGCGGCTCCAGCTCAACGTGACTCCCGAAGAACTGGATGCCGTGAGGCTTGGCTGATGATTCCTCAACGCAACATTTCCCTGATCTCGAACACGCTGGTGACTGCTTGTGGGCGACGCATCCCCGAGGCCGTGATCGAACGCGATTACGTGTTGGCCTGGTTTCTGACTGGTCTGGCCGGCCATTCATTACGGGATATTCTTGCCTTCAAGGGAGGTACGGCCCTGCGACGCTGCTGGTTTGAGGGCTATCGGTTTTCGGAAGACCTGGATTTCACATTAATCCGTCCAATCACCCTCGAAGATACCCTGGCGGGGTTGAACGAAAGTTTCACGACTGTCGAATCTGACTCTGGCCTGCGGATCGCGTTCGATCGCGAAGACCGCAATGGCCACCAGAATAGCCACACCTTCTATTTGCGCTATCAGGGGCCACTGCCCGCAGCGAACGACGTGAAGGTTGATATAACGATCAACGAAGTCCTGTGCTTCCCGCTGCAAGATCGCCCGATTCAGCGTACTTACGACAGCTTTGACGACCTACCCGAAGGACCGACCGTGCAGGTCTATGCCATCGAGGAGATCGTAGTGGAAAAGCTGCTGGCCTTGAGCGATCGGGCACGCAACGAGCCGCGCGACCTTTATGACCTCTGGTATCTGTTTGGCACGACCGACCTCCGCATTGCAGAGCTTCGCGCGGAACTCGATGTCAAGCTGGCATTGCGACAACGTACCGTGGCCGGTATGGAGCAGGCTATTGCCGCCAAGGAAGACCGTCTGCGTCGTCTCTGGACCAACCGTCTGGCACACCAGATGAGCCAGCTACCACCCTACGACGACGTGTTCCGCGAAATGTTGCGGGTAGTTCGGGCCGCTGAGTTGCCTTCGTAAGCTTCCCGTCCAGCGCACAGTTCCAAACGAGCGGTCTCCGCGATCCGGCGTTCGAATTCCGAAGGCGGCAAATGGCCCCAAGAATCATGGGGCCTCTCTTCGTTGTCGCTCATCATCCACGCCCCGCTCATCTCCCGGATCGGGGTCAGAGATTCGAAGAGGTGGGGGTCAAGCACCTTCGGTGCGACCACTTCGGTTAAGGCGTTCGATGGCGGCGTTTTAATGAGGTGTTCTGGATTGGACAGGGGCATGTGGATAGGCGTTTTGCAGTGTAGAGAATATCGCGAGCATGGACCCATGTAGGCCGATCAATCTGTGGGGTTGCACCTTAGCCTATGGGGGGATCGACGGCCCGCGCAGCCAGCGCTTGGAACAGGGGCTCGAGCGGAAGGCGCCTCTAGCCTTGACGAGGGAGTGGGCGTGTGTGGGTTTCGGCCACGGCGAGCGCGATCCAAAGGCCGGAACCCGCCACGAGTGCGGCCGTAAGCCAGATGGCGGGACCGACGTGGTGCGTGATCTGGGCCACGAACCCGAGGATCAATCCGCCGACCGCATAGCCGGTGTCGCGCCAGTACCGGTAGACCCCGAGGATCCGGCCGCGCTCCCCCGGCGGGGCGAGGTCCGACATGGCCGCGATCAGATTGGGATAGAGGAGCGCCATACCCAAGCCCATGACGACGGCGCTTGCGATCCAGTCCCCGAAGGCGTGCAGCGAGGCGATGGCCGCAAGCGCCGCGGCGAGCAATCCGAATCCCGATACGATGGGGAGTTTTCGTCCGACCCGGTCGGCCAGATGGCCGGTGACGAGTTGCGAAAGCCCCCACACCATCGCATAAAGTCCCGTGATCCAGCCGATGCGGACGATGCCGAGGCCGTGTGCCTTGAAAAAGAGCGGCAGCAAGACCCACACGAGCGTGTCGGCAATCTTGTTCGCGACCCCGCCCTGGCAGACGGCGCGATACGTGGCATGCCGAAACGAGACGCGGGTGAAGGTGGCAAGGGCGCCCTCGGTCGCGGTCGGGCGGGGGGCGTCCGGGGTCTCGGCCGCCTCGGCGCGCACCCAGTGGATGGTGTCCTCCATGGGAATCAGGAGAGCAAGCGCAAACAGGATGGTCGCGAGACCGAAGACCAGCACGGTCGCGCGCGCGCCATCGGCGAGCGCGCCGTAACCCGTCGCGAGCCCGGCCGCGCCGACGGCGATGTACCCCAAGGCCTCGTTGATCCCTACGGCAAGACCCCGCTCGTGGCTCGCGGCGAGATCGATTTGACTCGTCACGGTCATGGTCCAGGTCAAGGCCTGGTTGATGCCCAAAAAGACGTTGGCGCCGATCACCCACCACCAGTTGGGGGCGAGGTCGATGAGGACGGGGATGGGGAGTCCGGCGAGCCAGCCATAGAGCAAAACCCGCTTGCGCCCGATGCGGTCCGAGAGGCCGCCTGCGACGAAGTTCAAGGCCCCTTTCACGAGCCCGAAGGATATGACGAACGAAGCCAGGAAGAAGAAGGCGTGGGCCTTGACCCCGAAATGGCGGCTCATGACCGGCAGCACGTTGCGTTCCATGCCGATGATGAGACCGACGAAGAAGACCTGGACGGTCTGCAGCAGAAATTGCCCGAGATTGGTGCGGATGCCGCGCCTCGGCGGCGCTTGTGTCATGACGCGCCTTTTTTACGCAAGGGCGCGACGCTTGCCAGTTGACGGCGGTATTGGGTGGTGAGGTCCATCTGATCGAGGATCAACTGGCGCACCAATTCACACGTCTCGAGCACCTTCGGGCTCGTCAGGCGGTAATGACAGAACGCGCCGCGCTTTTCGCAGTGCACAAGCCCCCGGGCCTTCAAGATGTGGACGTGCTGCGAGAGATTGGCCTTGGACAGCCCGGTCTTGTCCGCGAGCCCGCCAGCGGTGTCTTCGCCGCTCGCGAGCAGACGGATGATCTCGAGGCGCTTCGGGTGCGCGAGCGCCGCGAATACCTCGGCGAAGAGCGCGTAACGGACGGTATCGCCGGTCATGCGGCGCGTCCGAGATTGGCGGCCACGATCCGGTCCATTTCCGCGGGCCGCGCCGGTGTGTCCTCCACGAGCTTGGCGATAAAGGCGGGGCGCGCAAAGCTCAGATAGGGGTCGAAGCGTTTCTCGAATCCCAAGGTGGACGAGGGCTTGCCGGAGAGACCGGCACCGCACACGCTGCCGGCCGCGTGCCCCGGGAAGATCTCCAGATCGTCGGGGAGCGTCAGGATCTTGTCGTGGAGGCTGTCGTACAGGCGCCCGGCCATCTCCGCGGGCGTGCCGCCGAGGTCCGGACGGCCCACGCCGCCCACGAAGAGGGTGTCGCCCGTGAGCGCAAACCACGGATCGGGGCCGCGGCGCAGGTCGGCCACGATGAGGCACAGGCTGTCGAGGGTATGGCCCGGCGTGTGCAGGATGCGCGTCACGACGTTGCCGGTCTCGAGCCTCTCGCCGTCGGCGAGTCCGCGGATCGGGAAGCGCACACTGTCACGGGCGTTTTCATGGAGACAATACGGCGCCCCGACTTGCGCGGCCAACGCCCGCCCCCCGGAGAGGTGGTCGGCATGGACATGGGTATCGACCACATAGGTGATGCGGACCTGGGCGTTGTGCGCCTCACGGACAAACCAGTCTTCATCGCCCGCGACGACGTCGACCGCCACCGCCAAGCCCTTGCCGCCGCAGCCGTAGAAATAGGACAAGGTGCCGTCACCGCTCACGCGTTGCTTGAAGAACATCCCGTGCCCTCATGAGTTAATAAATACATAAACTAACGGAATGATGTCTTGGCGTCAACGTCGTCAAGGCCGATCGGTCGCGCCCCGTCCTCGAGGCCTGATCCGGGCAGGCCGTGTTGTTCACGCATCAGGTGGCAGAAAGCGCGATTTCGCGCGTGCTGGGAGGTCGGGTGTCGGATCGATCTTCGGCTCACGCTGGGTGAATAGAGGGATTTGTCGCCGTCGCTGTTCTGTCCGCATAATGCCCCGGTCACGATTCGCAAGCCGCCGGGATGAGCGGCCGCTCCAGGCGCATTGCGGGATCGAACCGATAGGAGAGCGGCATTGCCTCACGAATCCCGGACCGCGGTCCCCGGCCTCGGACCGCACACGCCGACGCCCTTCCGGGTCGTGATCGGTCTTGCGATGGGGCCCGCGGTCGCGCTGGGTCTCGCGCGTTTCGCCTATGCGCTGCTGTTGCCCGCGATGCGTGCCCAGTTGGGGTGGAGTTTCGCGGAGGCGGGGGCGATGAACACCGCCAACGCCGCAGGCTACCTGGCCGGCGCGCTCGTGGCCGCGCCGATCGGCCAGCGGCTCGGAGACAAGCGGGTCTTCGCGCTCAGCCTGTTGCTGACGGCGCTCGCCGTCGGCGCCACGGGATTGACGGGGCGCTTCGGAGTCCTGTTGGCGCTGCGCCTGGCGGCGGGGTTCACCGGTGCCCTGGCCTTCGTGATCGGCGCAGGTCTCACCGCGGCGGCCGCGGCGGGGGGATCCGAAAGCCGCGCGGCGACCTTGCTGGGTGTCTACTTCGCGGGCGCCGGGATCGGCATCACGGCATCGGCCTTGGCGGTTCCCGCTTTGCTCGACTCCGTCGGGTGGCGCGGCGGCTGGTTCGTGTTGGGCGCGCTGGCATTGGGGGGCACGGGGCTCGCGGGGATCGCGCTGCGACACTCTCCTGAACCGTCCCACCCTGCCGAGCGCACGGCACGTGGTGCCGGATCGGCCCGCCTCATGGCGTGGCCCCTCTTGGCCTATGGCCTCTTCGGCGCGGGCTATATCGCCTATGCCACCTTCATCATCGCCTATCTGCGCAGCGGCGAGCACTTCTCGGCGCTCGCCGTGACACGGTTCTGGTCGCTCCTGGGCCTGGCCTCGGTCGTGGCGGCGTTCGCGTGGGGGCCGATTCTCGCGCGCTTGAAGGGCGGCCCGGGGATCGCGGCCACGCTTTCAGGCGTCACGATCGGAGCGGCATTGCCTTTACTGTGGAGCAGGCCGGCCGGCGCCTCTTTGTCCGCGGTTGTCTTCGGCGGCTCCTTTCTCGCCGTGGTCACGGCCGTGACCGCGTTCGCGCGCCGGGCCGTCGAACCGCAGGCCTGGACGGCCGCGATCGGGGCGCTGACGGTCGCCTTCGGGCTTGGCCAGTGTGTCGGCCCGCTGCTGAGCGGCGCACTCGCTGATGGCGCGGGCGGCGTCGCGGCGGGACTCTGGCTGTCGGTGGGAATCCTGGCGGTCGCCGCGCTTGCCGCCCTGTTCCAGGGGGAGCCGGCGAACCCGTGATGATGTGCGCGACGGGTTGCCCCATCAGGCGCGGCTCCCGGGAAAGCGCGGGGTAGGGGGCTTGGCGCGGGGGTCTACGGGGATTTCGGCAGCAGGTCGCCTGCGAACCAGTAGGCGCCGCCGCCCCAGACGATCACCCACAAGATCGCCCCGACGAGGCTCCAGAGACCGAAGGCGCGCGGTGTCATCTTCGCGGTACCCGCCACGTAACCCTGCAGCTGACGTAAGGGGACGATGAAACGCCCGACCAGAATGATCAAGGGGCCGAATCGCTCGAAAAACGCATGGGTCTTGTCGAGGCGCGCTTCCGTGAGGCCGATGCGGCGGCCCCAACGCAGAAGGCCTTCGCGCCCGAGGCGCGACCCCAGCGCGAAGGCGACGTAGCTGCCGATCGTGGCGGCCGCGATGGCGAGCGCGATCAGCGCCCACAATGGGAACAGGCCTTTGGCCGCGAGGAAACCGGAAGCGACCATGAGCGACTCACCTGGGATGAAAACACCCCCCATGTTCTCGATGAAAATCGCCGCCGTCACCGCGCCGAGCCCGTATTGGCGCACGATGGGGCTCGCCTCGCGAATCGCGGCGTGCAGGAGCGACAGAAAATACGACGGCACGAGACCTCTCTTGTGTCATGTCGGGATCCCGTGGGCGAGATCGGATGACGAGGACCCGATCTTAGCATCGGCGCACGCCTCCCGTTCAAGCCGGACAGACGGCCGAAGGGGAGATTCCTAATCCTGAGTAAATAAATCAACAACCTTGACGGCGGTCAATTCGCGGGAACCCCGCGCCTTCCGATAATGCCGTCCATTCCAGGCTGGCGCCGCCTGGAACCGCTGATCAACTCGAGGGGGCATCATGAGGGCTTCACAGGCCATATCGGGAGGTGCTGACGGGACGCCCGACGTCATCGTCCGCAATCTCAAAATCGCATTATTGCTGACGCTCGTCGTGACCGTCGGCATCCTCATCTATGGGACATTCGTCACCTACAGCCAGGCGCCGCCCTTGCCGGGCCAATTTCTGACCCGCGAGGGACGTGTCGTGATGACGCGCCAGGATATCGTCGCGGGCAAGGCCGCATTCCAAGAGGCCGACCTCATGGACTACGGCAGCATCTACGGCATGGGCTCGTATTTCGGGGAGGATTACACGGCGGAGTTTCTGCACGCCTTGGGCCGGAACACCGAGCAGACCCTGGCGCAATCGCGGTATGGGAGCGCTTTGGCCTCCCTGACGCCCGGACACCGGTTCGACGTCCGGTCCCTCATGCGCAAAGACCTCCAGGGTCTGCCCTTGCAAAAGGCGCACGTCGTGTTGCCGCGGGCGCTGAGCCAGGCGCTGCACTTGGTGCGCGCGCGGGCGATGAGTGAGCTCCTTCATAACCACTTCGCGCACGGCTGGACGAAGCCCGGAGGGTTCGATCGCACGAAGGCGCGCCACCTCGCGGATTTTCTCATCTACAGCGCGATGACCACGATCGCAAGACGCCCGGGGCAGACGTTCTCGTACACCAACAATTGGCCCTATGCGCCCACCGAGGGCAATAGCCCGACGGTCCCGACCTTCATCTGGACCTGGATATCCTTTGCCTGGGTGATGTTCGCAACCGGGGCCGTGATCTATCTCTTCTATCGGTACATTCATACCGAGGATCGCGCCCCCCGCGAAACCTTGATCCAGGGCTTTCCGGCGCTCACTGAGAGCCAGCGCAAGACCGGCAAGTATTTCGTGACGGTCGCTGCTTTGTTTTTGGTGCAGATCGCAGCCGGCACGCTCATGGCGCATGACTACGCCGAGCGCTCGAACTTCTACGGCCTCTCGCTCGACCGGGTACTGCCGTTCGCGTTCCTGCGCAGCGTGCACATCCAGCTGCCGATCCTGTGGATCGGTCTTGCGTGGATCGGGGCCGGTCTCTTCATCGCCCCCTTGATCGGCGGGGGCGAGCCCAAGGGCCAGGGGCGGCTCGTGGACCTTTTGTACGGCGCGACCGTCGCGATCGTCGTGGGCGGCTTGTTCGGCGATTACGCGGGCATCAAGGGCTGGTTCACGCACGGCTCCTGGTTCTGGTTCGGGAACCAGGGTCTATCCTACCTGGAACTCGGCCGCGCCTATCAGATCGCGCTCTTCGCCGGGCTCAGCTTCTGGAGCGTGCTCGTGGGACGGGCCATGTGGCCGGCCTTGAAGGCGCGCAAGGGATTCTTGAGCGTCGAACACATTCTTTTCTACAGCACCGTGAATATCGCATTGCTCTACGTGTTCGGCATGATCCCCGTCACCTCGATCGCAAGCTCCTTCACCATCACCGACTTCTGGCGCTGGTGGGTGGTGCACTTGTGGGTGGAGCAGGCCTTCGAGCTGTTCGTGGTGGCCGTGACCGGCTACTTCCTCATGGCGCTTGGCCTCGTGTCCCGCAGGACGACGCTCATCGCCATCCTGTTCGAGACCATCCTCGTGTTTCTCGGCGGCGATGACGGCATCGGCCATCACATGTACTGGGTCGGCGATCCCGGAATGTGGCTCTCGGTCGGCAGCCTGTTCTCCTACATCGAGGTGCTGCCCCTGGTGCTGCTCGTGATCGAGGCCTTGATCGAACAGCGCGATCTCATCCGCAGCCAAAAGGACTTCCCGCACGCCTTGGCCTACAAATACGTCATCGGCTCGGCGTTTTGGAACTTCGTGGGGGCGGGCGTCTTCGGGGGCGGTTTGATCAACGCGCCGCTCGTGAACTATTACGAGCACGGCACCTTCCTGACGCTTGCGCACGCGCACACGGCCTTGTTCGGGGCCTTCGGTCTCATCGCCATAGGGCTCATCTACTTCTCGCTGCGCTACATCAACGGCGATCAGGAGTGGAACGAAAGCCTCGGCACGACGGCGTTTTGGTTGTTCAACGCCGGTATGGCGCTGTGGCTGGTGTTGAACTTCTGGCCGATCGGCTTCCGGCAACTGGCGGCCGTCTACGAGCATGGCTACGCCTACGCGCGCAGCCTGAGCTTCTACAAGACGACCACCACCTATCAATGGTTGCGGATGCCGGGAGACATCGTGTTCTCGGCGGGGGCCTTGCTCCTCGCCTGGGACATCATCCTCAAAGTGAAGGTCCTCTGGGGCCGTCAATCGACAGTGGCGGGCGGCGCAGGCCTTGCGCGCGCGCCGAGGAGGTCGCTATGAAATCCGCACTCGGAATCGGTCTCGTGGCCCTGGCCGGCGTGACCCTCGTCTCGGTCGGCATGTCGGTCATCATACCGGCGGACAACGCCCGCGCGGCGCGCACCGAAACCCGCGCGGCCCTCGGTGTCGCGCGCCTCGCCTTGACGCGCGCCGGCCGCTCCTGCGACGGCACCCCGGTGTCCCGCGACGGCCTGACCGCCGACATGATCGCGCGCGCCGGCCGTTGCATCGTGCGCGTGCGGATCCCCGCGGGTGGGCGCGTCCCGGCAAGCGTGAGGGGCGCGCGTCTGAGTATCGCCGGTCACGACGGCGGCATCCGGTGTGAGGCGCAGGGCGGCCACGGCGCGGACGCGGCCGACTTCCCCGGCGCCTGCCGGTATCGGGGGGATCACATGCTGCTGTAACCGGTGTCTTCAGCCGAGTTGGAGGGGGCCTTGCCCCCTCTTTTTTTTGAGATCGGGCACTGCGTGCGCCGTGGGGGCCGGTTATCATGGTCACGAGGGATTGAGAGGACCGACAGTCATGGGAGATGTCATCATCCGCGATCGCAAACCGTGGGCCACGGGCCTGCTTCTCGTGCTGGTGTGCGCGCCCCCGGCCTTTGCGTGTTCCAGTCATGCCTTGCGCGCCGAGATCGCGGCCTTGAAGGCGCGGCTGCAGGCGCTTCAGGCGCGCACCCCGCACCCGGCGACGCCCCAGGCGCGCCCTAAGCGGCAGCATTCCGAGCATTCCGCGCCGCAATCGGCCGCGCCGTGGCGCGAGCGCTGGGCGCGCCTGCGGCATCACATGAGTGAACGCGCCGTGCGCTCGCTCTTGGGCCGCCCGCAACGCATCTTCGTTGTCGGCCAAGGCCCGGTTTGGTACTACCACAGACGGGGTCTCGGGAGCGGCTCGGTGGCGTTCGGGAGTGACCGGCGGGTCCTGGAATGGCAGCAACCCTCTTTCGGGAGCGGGTGGTAAGGGACCTTGAGCGGGTGGGCGCGGCGGGCGTCTTGCATTAGTCTCTCTGCGACCCCATTGTTGGCCCATTGCCCATGACCGGGAGAGTCCTATGACACAGCCCGCATCCGAGAGATCCGCCACCGGGACGCCGCAGGAGGCGGACCTTTTTTCGCCGCTGACGTTTGGTGACCTCACATTGCCAAACCGTGTGGTGATGGCGCCGCTCACGCGCAATCGCGCAGGCCCGGGTTTCGTGCCCCAGGCGTTGAACGTCGAGTACTACCGCCAGCGCGCCTCCGCCGGTCTCATTATCACCGAGGCGACGCAGGTCGCCCCCGAGGGGCTCGGCTACCCGGACACGCCCGGCATCTACTCCGACGAACAGGTCGCCGGTTGGCGGCGCGTGACCGAGGCGGTGCACGAGCGGGGCGGACGAGTGTTCTTGCAACTCTGGCACGTCGGGCGGATCTCGCACCCGTCGTTACAACCGGATGGACAGCTGCCGGTCGCGCCGAGTGCCGTGCGCCCGGCGGGACAAGCGGTCACCTATCAGGGGCCGCAGGATTTCGTTACGCCACGCGCGCTTACGCTTGCGGAACTGCCGGCGATCCGCGAGCAGTATCGCCGGGGCGCGGAGAACGCCCGGGCCGCGGGATTCGACGGCGTCGAGATCCATAACGCCAACGGTTATCTCCTCGATCAGTTCCTGCGCGACGGCACCAACCGGCGCACGGATGCCTACGGGGGCGCGATCGAGAACCGCATGCGTTTCCCGCTCGAGGTCCTGGAGGCGGTGCTTACGGTGTGGCCCGCCCAGCGCGTGGGCCTGCGTTTGTCGCCGAATGGCACCATGAACGATATGAGCGACAGCGACCCCCAGGCGACATTCGGGGCCATGATCACGGCCCTGAACCGTTACGATCTCGCCTATCTGCACATCGTCACGGCACTCGCCGCCGATATCCGCCATGGCGCGCACCCGATTCCGGCGAGCGCGTTTCGTGCGCTCTACAACGGCCGGCTGATGCTGAACGGCGAGTACGACGGAGCGCGCGCGCAAGAGACGGTGCGCGGAGGTCTTGCGGACCTCATATCCTTCGGGCGATTGTTCTTGGCAAACCCCGATCTCCCCGAGCGCTTGCGTCGCGCCGCGCGCCTCAACGACCCGGATCCGACGACCTTCTACGGGGGCGATGCCCGGGGTTACACCGACTATCCGTTCATGGCCTGACGGATGGGCGGGCGGGGCGCGGATAGGCGCGCCCCGCGTGACAGACCCAGGCCGCAGAGTCCGGAGGTACCATGAAAGCGATACAGTCGACTGCCCTGGCGCTGTTTTTGGGTCTCGCGGCCCAGGCGGCCTACGCCGCCCATTGGTCGCTCTTCACCCATTACGACTTCCAGAAACCGCGTTATGCCCACCCCCACCCGTTCGCCCACGAGCATCTCGTGATGCAGGTGAGCCAGGACAACCCGAAACGCTGGGCGCTCGCGCTCTCCAATGCCGCGAACGTCATGAACTTCTTCGGATCGAGCCGCGTGCAGGTGGTGATCGTGGCCTACGGCCCGGGCCTCAAGATGCTCTTTGCCCACAGCCCCGAGGCCGTCACCATCCAGAGCTTGAACGCCCAGGGCGTCGAGTTCGATGCCTGCCATCAGACGATGCTCGGCATCAAGGCCCATACCGGCCACCTGCCGCGCCTCGTGCCCCAGGCCTACGTCGTCCCGGGCGGCGTGGTGCGCATCATGCAGCTCGAGCAGCACGGTTTTGACTTCCTGAAGCCTTAGGGCGCACTCGCCGGTCCCCAGAGGGCGGTCTCGGGGCAGGGCTCGGCAAAGAGAGGCCCCTGGCCGTAGGTGCAACCGAGTTCGGCAAGCAGGGTCTTTTGGGCGATCGAGGTGATGCCTTCGGCCATGACCGTCAAGCCCATGGCGCGCGCGGCCGCGATCAGGCCGCGTACGAGGCGGCGCGCGTCTTCGTGCGCGGGGAGTTCGGCGACAAGCCGCTGGTCGATCTTGATGGCGTCCAGGGACAGGGCGCTCAGGTGTTGCAGGGAGGCGGGCCCGGTGCCGAAGTGGTCGAGTGTCGCCGCGATCCCGTGCGCATGGCAGGCGGCGATCAGGCGGCGCGCCGACTCGACCTCGCGGCTCACGCCGTCCTCACTCCATTCAAGGTTCAGGGAGCGGGGGTCGACGGGGCGTGGGGCGTTTCCGAGCGTGGCCAGCAGGCCGTCACAGAATTCCGGGCTTTCCAGGGACGCCGACGAGAGGTTGACGTGCAACCGCACCAAACGGCCCTCGGCTTGCCAGCGTCCGAGCACCCCCGCCGCCTCGGCGATGATCCAGTGGTCGGCCTTCAGGCTGTTGTAGGGCAGATCGAGCACGCGCCGGAACTCCTCGGGGGTCAAAAGCCCGCGGGTGGGGTGGCGCCAGCGCAGGAGCGCTTCGACGGCGACTGTCCGGTCGCTCGCGAGTTCCACGATCGGCTGGAAGTGC
The DNA here is from genome assembly GCA_027343725.1 of Acidiferrobacteraceae bacterium. Classification (GTDB taxonomy): domain Bacteria; phylum Pseudomonadota; class Gammaproteobacteria; order Acidiferrobacterales; family Acidiferrobacteraceae; genus Acidiferrobacter. Next base: position 7,373 of record DAHWKH010000158.1, on the reverse strand, counting down.
AACACCATCTCGCCGTGCGCGAGCCCGCTGCGGAATGCGAGTAACTGGTTGCCCTTGTGGCTACGCGCGAGTGCCTCGCTGTCACTGTAAAAGAGCGCCCGGTCGCCGCCTTTGCGTTTGGCCTCGTACATCGCGAGATCGGCGTTGCGCAAAAGCTCCTCGGCGCGGCCGTCGTCGAGCGGATAGACCGTGATGCCAAGGCTCGCGCTGACGGTCACCGGGGTCTTGGTGCCGCCCCAACGCCTGCGCACGGCCTGCCGCATGCGTTCGACGATAGTCTCGATTTCCTGGTAGCAACGGATGTCCTCGAGGATGAGGGCGAACTCGTCCCCTCCGAGGCGCGCTACCGTATCCCCGACGCGCACGGTGGCCTGCAAGCGCTCGGCCACGGACCTTAACAAGGCGTCCCCCGAGGCGTGCCCGAACGCATCATTCACGAATTTGAAGCGATCGATGTCCAGGACCACGACCGCGGTGAGGCGCTCGCGGCGTGCGCTGCCCGCGAGGGCGTGGGTCAAACGGTCGAAGAACAGGCTGCGATTGGCGGTACCCGTCAAGGGGTCGTGCATGGCCAGATCGCGCAAGCGTTGCTCGATCTGGGCGCGATGCAAGGCCGCGCCCACGAGGTCGCTCACGATCGCGAGGATCTCGGATTGGGCCGGGCTCGGGGCCTGGGGGGTCGTGCCGAACCAGGAAATCGCGAGCACTCCAAGCGTTGCGCCGGCGGCCGCGACCGGCAGGCAGAGGCTTGCGCTCAGGCCGGTTTGGACGTATTCGGGGAGCGCGTAGGGGCTGTGGGCGTAATCGGCTACGAACACCGCCTCACGCCGGCTCAAGGCGGCGCCCGCGACCCCGAGCCGCTCCGAAAAGGCGTGGGCGGCGAGATGCCGGTAGGCCTCCGGCAGGCCGTAAAAAAAGCGGTAGCGCAGGAGCTTTGGCTCCTCGCGCACGATCAGGCCCGCGCCGTCGGCCCCCAGCAGGGTCGCGGCCCCTTGGGCTGCGACGGGAAAGAGGCGCGCCGGATCGGGTTCGCGGACCAGCGCGCGCAGGAGGCCGATCGTCTCCTTCGTGTCCTCGCCCTGATCCATGTGTCTGTCATGCCTCCCAACCGGCCGTGTCTGCCCGGGCCCAAGAGGTTCCCCCGAAGTCCGGACGGGACGGCCCGTCTCATGGGGTGTGCATAGAACATGCCACCTCGCATCGGGGCGTTGTCAAACCGACGCTAAGGCGAGGGGGGGTTGGGGCGTTGCACGAATTCGATCGCATAGCCGTCCGGGTCGGCGACAAAGGCGATGACCGTGTGTCCATGCTTCATCGGGCCGGCGGGGCGCGTCACCCGGCCGCCCGCCGCCAGCACCGCTTCGCATGCGGCCTCGGCATCCGGGACCTCGATCGCCACATGCCCGAACGCCGTACCGCGTTCGTAGGCCTGCGTATCCCAGTTGTGGGTGAGTTCGAGGACCGCCTCGATGCGCTCATCGCCGTAGCCGACGAAGGCCAGCGTGAAACGGCCCGCGGGATAGTCGTTGCGGCGTAAGAGGCGCATGCCGAGCGCCTCTTCGTAGAAGCGCAGCGAGCGTTCCAGATCGGTCACGCGCAACATCGTATGAGCAATACGCATCGTTCCGTGTCCGCGGCGGGAGGTGTCTATGGTAACAGGCCGGCTCGCCCCTTGCGATGCCCGGAGAGGGACTCGCGCCCTTGGTCTCTGGTCGCTCGCCGCCACGGGTCTTTACAGTCACGGCATGACGGATCGCGAGCAGACCGGGAGACGGCTCGGAGGCGTGCGCCTGCGGGACTTGGGCCCGGGGTTTTTGACAGGGGTTGCAGACGACGATCCGAGTAACATCGCGACCTATTCCCAGGTCGGCGCGCGCTTTGGTTACCGCATGGTCTGGACCGTCTGGGCCTTTTTTCCGCTGGTGGCGGCGGTACAGGAGATCAGCGCCCAGATCGTGCGCGTCACCGGCCGCGGCCTGACCGAGAATCTGCGCGCGCATTTTCCGTTGCCCGTGTGCTATGTCCTCGTGGCTTCGCTGCTTATCGCCAACATCGCCAACATCGGGGCCGATCTGTTGGCCATGGGGGGTGCCGCCCGGCTCTTATTCGGCGGTGAGCGCCGCGTGTACGCGCTCGGTTTTCTGGTCCTGATCGTGGCGCTCGAGGTCTTTGTCCGCTACGAGCGCTACGCCCATATCCTCGAGGGCTTGTCCCTGGCCTTGCTCGCCTACGTGGCCACGGCCTTTTCGGTACACGCCGATTGGCGCTCGGCGGTGATGGGGCTTGTCCCGACGATCATCCCGACACACCATTACGCCATGGCCCTGGTCGCGATCGCCGGCACCACGATCAGTCCCTACCTGCTGTTCTGGCAGGCGGGCCAGGAAGCGGAAATCCCTCGTTGGGAGGCCGGGCAGGAGCCGCTCGTGCGCAAACCCCGACAGGCGCGCAGAGCCCTGCGCCGCATCCGCGTCGATACCTTTGTGGGCATGGGGTTCTCGCAGGCCGTCGCGCTCTTTATCACGATTACCGCGGCGGCGACCCTGGGGGTGCACGGCGTGCGCCACGTGGATACCGCCGCGCAAGCGGCCAACGCCCTGCGACCCTTTGCCGGGCGCTGGACCTCCGAGGTGTTCACGGCGGGTTTGGTCGCAACCGGCCTTTTGGCGATCCCCGCCATGGCCGGGGCCTGTGCGTATGCCCTGGCGGGCCTCTTCTCCTGGCGCGAGGGCTTGCACGCGAGCGCCCGGGAGGCGCCGCGTTTCTATCTCGTGATCACGCTCGTCGGGGTCGCCTCGTTCGCGGTCCCGCTCCTTGGGATCAGCTCCATGCGTGCCTTATACTTGAGCGCGGTCCTGAACGGCCTGGTGGCGCCCCCGTTGCTCGTCTGCCTTATGATCCTGGCGCACGGGCGCCCGGTTATGGGACGCTTCGCCCTGAAGGGCGGGTCGCTCGCGGTCGGATGGCTCGCCACGGCCGTGATGCTGACGGCCGCGGGGTTTTTGATCGGGAAGTGGCTGATGCAGGCATGACTTTACCTGACGCCGGGCATTCAGTAGCATGCTAACAGGTTACCTGTGCTATCCTGGGCGAGTGAGGGAAGAGCCGCGCAGATGACAACAAAGACCGAAATGGACGTCATATTGGCCCAGCCGCGCGGCTTCTGCGCCGGCGTCGTGCGGGCCATCGAGGTCGTGGAACGGGCGCTCGAGGTGTACGGCGCGCCGGTCTACGTGCTCCATGAGATCGTCCACAACCAGCACGTCGTGGAGGACTTGAAGGCCCAGGGCGCGGTGTTCGTCGAGCGGCTCGCCGAGGTGCCGGCGGGGGCGCCCACGATCTTCAGCGCGCACGGCGTTGCGACGGCGCTCATGGACGAGGCGGCCGAGCGCAAGCTCGACATCCTGGATGCGACCTGCCCGCTCGTGACCAAGGTCCACTATCAGGCGCAACGCTACAGCCTCGAACACTACGCCGTCATCATCATCGGACACCCCGGGCACCCGGAAGTGGAGGGGACCCGCGGGCGCATACCCGGGCCCGTCTACGTCGTGTCGGACGTCGATGACGTGGCGCGCCTCGACGTCGGCGGCGAGCAACGCCTGGCGTATGTGACCCAAACGACGCTCAGCGTCGATGACACCAAGGACGTGATCGCGGCCTTGCGTGCCCGCTTCCCGCAGATCCAAGGTCCGGATTTGAGCGGCATCTGTTATGCGACGCAAAACCGCCAGAACGCGGTGCGCAAGCTTGCGGGCCAGGTCGACATCCTGCTGGTCGTCGGCGCGCGCAACAGTTCCAATTCCAATCGACTGCGCGAGGTGGGCGAACAGCCCGGCACGCGCGCCTACCTCGTACAAGACGCGAGCGAGCTGGAACCCGCGTGGTTTCAGGGTGGGCTGCGCGTCGGCGTGACGGCCGGCGCCTCGACCCCGGAGATCCTCGTGCGCGGGGTCTTGAAACGCTTGGAGGAATTCGGCGTCGTGCGGGTGACCGAGATGCCGGCCGAACCCGAGACCACGACATTCCGTCTGCCGGTGGCGTTGTTGAAGAAGGCGCGCACCAGCCTGTAAACGCGCAGTCACCGTAGGAGCCCGAATTTATGCAAGTACCCCTAAGGCAGCAATGGCGCGTCGGCCGTTACATTCTCGGCCAGAAGCTGCGCGGCGTGAAACACTATCCGCTCGTGCTGATGTTGGAGCCGCTGTTCCGATGCAATCTCGAGTGCGCCGGGTGCGGCAAGATCGAATACCCGGAGGAGATCCTCGACAAGCGCTTGAGCGTCGCCGAGTGTCTCGAGGCGGTGGACGAGTGCGGCGCCCCGATCGTCTCGATCCCGGGCGGCGAACCCCTGATCCACAAGGACATGCCGGAGATCGTGGCGGGGATCGTGGCGCGCAAGAAGTTCGTCTATCTGTGCACCAATGCCTTGCTGTTGGCGCGCAAGATCGACGACTACACGCCCTCGCCGTATCTCACGTTTTCCATTCACCTGGACGGCAATCGCGAACAGCACGATCGCTCGGTGTGCCGCGAAGGCGTTTTCGACAAGGCCGTGGAGGCCATCAAGATCGCGCGTGACCGCGGCTTCCGCGTGACCGTCAATTGCACGCTCTTTCAGGACGAGGACCCGGCCGAGGTGGCGTCGTTCTTCGATTTCGTGAACGGTTTGGGGGTCGAGGGCGTCACCGTGTCGCCGGGCTACAGCTATGAGCGCGCGCCGCGCCAGGACGTCTTCCTGCGGCGCAATCAGAGCAAGAGCCTCTTTCGTCAGGTGTTCGCGCTCGGGCGCGCGCGTGGTGCCAACTGGCGTTTCAACCAGTCGAGCCTGTTTCTCGATTTTCTGGCCGGCAATCAGGCCTATGAGTGCACGCCGTGGAGCAACCCGACGCGCAACGTGTTCGGTTGGCAGAAGCCCTGCTATCTCCTGAGCGACGAGGGCTACGCGCGCACGTTCGCGGAATTGATCGCGACCACGCCCTGGGATCGGTATGGCACCGGCCGTCATCCTAAATGCGATAACTGCATGGTGCACTCGGGTTACGAGGGGACCGCGGTCAACGACACCTTCGCCCATCCCCTGAAGGCCTTGCGCGTCTTTTTGCGCGGGCCGCGCATCACAGGTCCGATGGCGCCCGATCCCGAGCCGCGCCGGCACGAACCGGCGGTGGCGGTTCCCGTGCCGTCATCGAAGAGCGTGGGTTAAGCGCCCGGCCATGGTCTGGGCGGCGCTCGCGGCCGCGTGCGTATGGCTTGCGCTGATTCTGACCCCGTGGCAACCCTGGCGCTATCGGGAACGGCTCGAGGCGGACGCGACCGCGGGCGTCGGTCGTCCGGCGGAGGTCACGGTCCTCATGCCGGCGCGCAACGAGCGCGCGGTCATTCGCGACTCGCTCGCGGCCCTCGCTCATCAAGGCCTGCCCCTTCGGGTCATCGTCATCGATGACGGCTCCGAGGACGGCACATCCGAGGCAGCGCGGGCAGCGGGGCTTGCCGACCTGACCGTGATCACGGCGCCGCCTTTGGCGGCCGGGTGGACGGGTAAGTTGTGGGCGCTCGAACAGGGGCGCCTGCACGTCACGACCCCCTATACCCTGTTGCTGGACGCCGATATCCGCCTGCAGCCCCACACCATCCCAGCGCTCCTGACCAAGGCCCGGCAGGAGAACGCAACGCTCGTGTCGCTCATGGCCAAGCCCGCCATGAGCGGCTTCTGGGATCGCTGGCTGATGCCGGTGTTCGTGTACTTTTTCAAGCTTCTCTATCCCTTCGGCCTTGCCAATCGCATCTCGTCCCGGCAAGCCGCGGCCGCCGGCGGCTGCCTCTTGGTGAAGACCGGCGCGCTCGCGGAGCTGGGTGGCTTCGGGGCGTTGCGCGGCGCGGTCATCGACGACTGTGCGCTCGCGGCCCTCGTCAAACGGCGCCTGTCGGCGCCCATCTGGATCGGCGCCACACACGCGGCCGTCATGCTGCGCGAAAACGGGCTCTCTGCGATCTGGCGCATGGTGGCGCGCACCGCCTTTACCCAACTGCGCTATTCGGTGTGGCTGCTCATTGCCTGCACCGCGATCCTGCTGCTGATTTTCGTGGTGCCGGCGGCGGCGCTCATCACAGGCTCCGTGCGCGCACAGGCGATGGCGCTCGCAGCCCTTGCCCTGATGGCCGCAAGCTATGTCCCGACGATGCGCTTTTACGGCCAATCGGCATGGGCTTTGGTCGGCTTGCCATTCGCGGGCTTGGCCTTTTTACTTATGACCTACACCTCGGCCCTATGGTATGCTCGTGGCCACCGTTCGCTATGGAAAGGGCGCGCCTATGGGCGGCACGAGACGGGGACAAGCGGGCCGCAATGACACCCAAACACGGAAAAGGAGAGGCTATGGGATGGCAGGCAAGATGGGCAGGCGGTCTACTGGCCGCGTCTCTCGTCGGTCTCGGTGTCGCGAATGCCTATGCAGCCGGAACGCGCCCGGCGGTGGCGGTCATCGATCACTTCCAGAAGACCTTGCTGACGGTGATGAAGCAGGGTCATCGGCTCGGGTTCAAGGGCCGCTACAAGGCGCTCGCGCCAGCCGTGCGCGCAAGCCACAATCTCCCGTTCATCGCCAAGATCACGCTCGGGCCGTACTGGGGACGGCTGTCCCCGAGCGAGCGCGCGGCGTTCGTCAAGACCTTCGGCCGATTGACGATCGCCACCTATGCTGCGCAATTCACGAGTTACTCGGGGCAACGGTTTCAGGAGACGGCGGCCCACCCGATTGGGCGTAACGACGTGCTCGTCGAAACCGAGCTCATGACCCACGGACACAAGCGCGCGACACTCGATTACCTCGTGGCGCGCGGCAAGGCCCACTGGAAGATCATCAATATCGTGGCAAACGGCGTGAGCGACCTGGCCTTGAAGCGCGCGCAATACACATCGATCATTCGCAAAAAGGGGTTCCCGGCGCTCTTGCGCACGTTGCGCACGAAAGTGGCGCAACTGAGTCGGGGCGGGAAGGCTCGATGAGCCGGCGTGGCCACCGCGGGTCCCATGGCTGATGGGGCGCCGCCGCCGGCGCGTTGGAAACGCGCGCTCGCGGTCGGCATCGGCCTGCTCGTTCTGCTATCGGGGTGCGCGACGACCGGGGACGGTGCGACGAGTCGCGTCGATCCCCTCGAGGCCATGAACCGCCGGTTTTACGCCTTCAATAGCGCGACCAACCGCCTCATCATGACGCCGGTCGCGCACATGTACACCGCCGCGACCCCCAAGCCCCTGCGCGCGTCTCTCACGCACTTCTTTCGCAACGTGTCCTATCCCGACGTGATCGCCAACGATTTTCTGCAGGGGCGTCTGCATCAGGGGGCCGATGACATCGCGCGCTTCGTCG
>DAHWKH010000150.1 GCA_027343725.1 Acidiferrobacteraceae bacterium | reverse complement strand
CCGAGGCCGAGGTGCTCGCACACCTCGCGGCCTACGCCTATCACCTGAGCCCGCAGGTGGTGGTGCGATCGAACGGGCTCCTGCTGCATTTTACCGATCGCTTGAGCCCGTTTGGAGAGGCCCAGGCCCTCCTGGATCGGGTCCTGGCCGATATCGAGGATCTCGGGTATCGGGCGGTGGCGGCCATGGCCCCTACGGCGACCGCGGCGTGGTTCTGCGCGCAGTCCGGCCGGCCCGGGGTGTTGAGGGGCCGCGGCTGGCAGGATGCGCTGCGCACCCTGCCCTTGCAGCAGTTGCCGTTTTCCGGGGAGGTACGGCGCTTGTGCGCGGATCTGGGGTTGACGGTCGTGGGTGAGCTGTGGGATCGGCCGCGCGCAAGCCTGATACGGCGTTTCGGACTGGAGGTCGTGGAGACGTTCGCCTGCCTTCGGGGGACGCGCGGAGAGCCCCTGACGTTCTGGACACCGCCTGCGGTGTTTCGGCGGCGGCTGCGGTTTTTCGTGCCGGTCACGACCGAGGAGGCGTTGTTGTTCGGGGTGCAGCGCCTGGTGCGGGAATGGGCCTGGGTGCTGCGGAGCCGGGGCGCCCAGGTCCGGGAGTTTGCACTGATCGTCGGCGGCGAAGGGGGGCTTGTCCACACCGAGGCCTTTACGCTCACGTACCCGGAAGCGCGGCCGCAGGCCCTGATCCGTCTGATCCGCGATCGGTTGCGCGACGGACGGGTGCCGTTCGCCATGACCTCCGTGGCCTTGTCGGCGCCGCTGACCGTGGAGGAGGGCGAGACCCTGTCTTTATGGCCGGCGCACGGGTCCGGGGATGAGCGCTCGTGGTGGGAATTGCTGGACCGGTTCCGGGCGCGTTTCCCGAAGGGGGTGCAGGCCCTGTCCTGGCATCCGGACCACCGGCCGGAGCGCGCCGCGCGCAGGGACCCCGAGAGACCCGTCCGCGCGCCGCTGCCGGCCCTCCCGCCCCGCCATCGGCCGTTGTGGCTCGTCGACCCCCCGCGACCCTTGGCGGTGATCGCCGGGGTCCCGCAATACGGCGGCCCGCTCACGCTGCGGGGCGATCGCGAACGCCTGGAGACGGGGTGGTGGGAGGAGTCCGTGGTGCGGGATTATTTCCGTGCCGTCAATCCCCGGCGCGAGCGTCTGTGGGTGTTCCGCTGCGCGAACGGACGGTGGTTTCTGCAGGGATATTTTGCCTGATGCCCCACGCCGAATTGCATTGCGTGAGCCATTTCAGTTTCCTGCGGGGGGCCTCCTCCCCGGAGGAATTGGTGCATCAGGCCCATGTCCTTGGGTATGAGGCCCTGGCACTGACCGATGAGTGTTCGCTCGCGGGCGTGGTGCGGGCCCACAAGGCCGCCAAGGCCTGCGGCCTCAAGCTCATCATCGGGTCCGAGATCACCGTCCGGGAGGGGTCGAGATGGGTGATCCTGGTCCCCGATGCCGATGCCTATGCCGAGCTCGTGGCCCTCATCAGCCGCGGACGCAAGGCCCAGAAGGGCTGTTACGATCTGGGGATCGCCGATATCCAGGCCTTGAACGCCTGCCGGGTCCTGTGGTGCCCCGGGCCCGATGGGCGCGAGGATGACGCCATCGCACCGTTGGCCCAGGCCCTGGGTCCGCGGTTTTTCCTGGCGGGCGCCCTCCATAGGACCGGCACCGATCGCGCGCACATCCGACGTCTCGAGCGTTTGGCCGACCGGTGGGGCCGGCCGGTGGTGGCGACCGGGGATGTGCATATGCATGTGCGCGCGCGCCGGGCGCTGCAGGATACGATGACGGCGATCCGCCTGAAGACCTCGGTGGACAAGGCGGGCCTGGCGTTGTTTCCGAATGGGGAACGGGTCTTGCGGGAGGAGGCGGTGCTCGCGGCGCTGTATCCCGAGTCCTGGCTGCGGGAGGCCCGGGCCTGCGCTGCGGCCTGTACCTTCTCCCTGGACGCGCTCCGCTACCGCTATCCGTGCACGACGCGCAATCCCCGCAGGGCGCTTGGGCATCTGATCCGCCTGACGCGCCAGGGTCTCGCGGGCCGTTACCCCCAAGGAGTCCCGCCCCCCGTGCGCGCGCAGGCCCGTCAGGAATTGGCGCTCATCGGCGCGCTGACCTACGCGGATTATTTTTTGGTCGTCCACGACCTCGTGCGCTTCGCGCGCACGCGCGGCATCCTGTGTCAGGGGCGGGGTTCGGCCGCGAATTCGGTCGTCTGTTACGCCCTCGGCATCACCGCCGTCGACCCCGACCGCCTGCACACCTTGTTCGAGCGCTTCCTCTCGCGCGAGCGTCATGAGCCGCCGGATATCGATATCGATTTCGAGCACGCGCGCCGCGAGGAGGTGATCCAGTACCTGTACGCGCGTTATGGGCGCGAGCGCGCGGCCATGACGGCAAGCGTGATCACGTACCGGGCGCGCAGCGCGGTACGGGATGTCGCCAAGGCGCTGGGGTGTGATGCGGTGCTCGTGGAGCGCCTGGCCTCTCTCCTCGGTTGGTGGGAGGGCCCCGAGGTCTTGCCGGAGCGTTTGGCGGCCCAGGGGTACGATGTGCAGCGGGGGCTCTTTCGGCGGCTGATGGTGTTGGTGACGGACCTGGTGGGCCGGCCCCGCCACCTCTCCCAGCATACCGGGGGCATGGTGTTGTCCGAGGACAGCCTCATGCGGCTCATCCCGATCGAGCGGGCGGCCATGGCCGGACGGACGGTGTTGCAGTGGGACAAGGACGATCTCGATGCCCTGCGCATCATGAAGGTCGACTGCCTGGGCTTGGGGATGTTGACGGCCCTGCGCAAGGCCTTTGCGCTGATGGCCCGATACGATCTCGGCCCGCGGGACCTGCACGAGATCCCACCCGAAGACGCGGCCGTTTACCGCATGATCGCCTCCGCCGATACCGTGGGCGTGTTCCAGATCGAGTCCCGGGCCCAGATGGCGTTGCTGCCGCGCCTCAAGCCGCGGACGTTCTATGACCTCGTGATCCAGATCGCGATGGTGCGCCCCGGTCCGATTCAGGGGCATATGGTCCACCCGTATCTGAGGCGCCGCCAGGGGCGCGAGTCGGTGGTGTATCCGAGCGCCGAGATCGAGGCGGTCTTGTCCCGGACGCTCGGGATCCCCCTGTTCCAGGAGCAGGTGATCCAGCTCGCGGTGGTGGCCGCCGGGTTCTCCCCGGGGGAGGCCGACGCCTTACGGCGCGCGATGGCGGCCTGGAAGCGGGAAGGGGACTTGGCGGCGTTCAAGGAGCGGTTTTTGCGGGGGATGCGCGTTCGGGGTTACGAGGCGTCTTATGCCGAAGGCTTGTACCAGCAGATCCGGGGATTCGGGGCATATGGATTTCCGGAGTCCCATGCCGCGAGTTTCGCGCTCATCGCCTACGCGAGCGCTTGGCTCAAGTGTCATGTCCCGGATGTCTATCTGTGCGCGCTTTTGAACAGCCAGCCCCTGGGCTTCTATGGACCGTCCCAGTTGATCAGCGATGCCAGGCGCCACGGCGTGCGGATCCTGCCTCCCGATGTGCGCTCGAGCGCGTTTGAGACCGGACTGGAGGTCGGTCCCCGCGGGCGGGCGGTGCGTCTGGGGCTGCATCTCGTGCCCGGCCTGGCGCGCGCGACCGCGGTGCGCTTGGGTGCGGTCGATCCCACGGCTCGCGGCCGCTTGCAGGCGCTGGCGGGTCTTGGGCTCACGCGCCCGGAGGCCTTGGCGCTCGCGCAGGCCGGGGTCTTGCAGGGCGTGTGCGGCCCGCGCCCGCAGGCCTTGTGGGCGAGCGCCGGCCTCGAGCCCTCCCTACCCCTCCTGGAGGACCCGGAGGAGGCGTCGATCCGCTTCCCGGCGCCCTCCCACGCCGATACCGTGCGCGCCGATTATCGCGCGCTCGGGTGGTCCTTGCGCGGGCATCCGGTGGCGCTCCTGCGGGCACGGCTCTCAAGCCCGACCACGCCGGTCGCGGCCTTGGCCCGCATCCGTCCCGGGACGCGCGTGGCCTGCGCCGGTCTTGTGATCAGCCGCCAGCGCCCGGCCTCGGCCAAGGGCCTTATCTTCCTGCTGCTCGAAGACGAGACGGGCACAGCGAACGCGGTCGTGTATCCGGACGTGCTCGCGGCCTTGCGCGCGGTCGTGCTGCACGCCCGGTTCGTCTTGCTGCGAGGGCGCTTGGAGCGTACACCGGAAAACGTCCAGCACATCCGTGTGCAGGACTGCGAGCGATTGCCGGACGACCTTACAACAGGCCGAGTTCGATCGCCTTTTTGATGCACGCGCGCCGGCTTTTCGTGCCGATCTTGTTGCGGGTGGCGTCCAAATGCTCTTCGACCGTCTTGACCGAGATGCGCAACTGCTGGGCGATCTCCTTGTAGCTTGCCCCCTGCGCAAACAACGCGAGCACCTCGCGTTGCCGCGGGGTGATGCCGTGGACCCTGCGCGTGCTGCCCACCAGCCGCCCGAGCTCCCGGGCCATGGAGCGCACCAGGGCGCGTTTCTCGTGCAGCGGCCCCTCGGCCGCGGAGATGTCGAGGCAGCCGACGAGATCACCCTCGGGGCTCACGATCGGGGCGGCCGCGCACGACCAGTCCCGAAACAGGTGGCACAGGTGTTGATCCCCGGTCAACGACACGGCGCTGCCGGTGGCCAGTGTCATGGCGACGGCATTGGTCCCGGCGCTCGCCTCCTGCAGCGAGGTGCCCGGCCGCAGCCCCACCTCGCTCGCCGCGGCCACGATCTCCGGGTCGGCCCACAGGCCCAAGACCCGGCCTTCGGCGTGCGTCAGCAGGAACAGATTGCGTGCCCCTGTCAAATCCGCCAGGTACTCCTCGACCACGAGCCGGCCATAGCTCAAGAGCCGGCCGTGGCGTTGCAGGAACTCCTTGGTCTCCCCCTCGCCGAAGACATCGCGCAGCCGCTCCTGGTTGGCCGACACCGCGAACGTTCGGCAGCGTTCATAGGATTGTGCCAGCCATTCGCGGGTGATGGCCCCGGTATCCTCGGCGATACGCGCCGGTTGCATGGTTTTCCACATATGCCCTCCTCGAGTGTCGATTCTGAGCCGAAGGAGGGGCACGGGCTTGGCCTTGGTGGTTGCGCCTCGCGGGAATCGGATCATGCCCCTTCCTGGGACAGGCCTTACGGCCGCCTATCCACTATCGTAATAAGGTGGCTCTGTCGAATTTCATGTGGGTTGACCCGCCATATGTGGATTGATCTTGGAGAAGTCGAGCTTCCCGGCGATCAAGAAGATCACGGTGCGGATGGTCGAGAACCGGCCATAGCCGCGGGCCTTGCGTTTGGCCGCCTG
>DAHWKH010000148.1 GCA_027343725.1 Acidiferrobacteraceae bacterium | reverse complement strand
GGCTGCAGAATCAGTGGCTCGGCGGCCAGCCCTTCTGGCAGGACATCCAGCTCGACGAGACCGGCTTCCCGGTGCTGCTCGCGGGCGCCCTCAAGGACGCAAACGCCCTCGAAGAGATCCACGTGCACGACATGGTCGTTCGCGCCTTGCGCTTCCTCATCCACATAGGGCCTGTCACCTCGCAGGATCGCTGGGAGCGCGACCCGGGCATCAACGCCTTCACCCTGGCAGTCGTCATCGCGGCCCTGGTCGAGGGCGCGGAATGCCTCGACGGGCCGGCGCGCGCATGCGCCCTCATGGTCGCCGACTACTGGAACGCGCGCCTCGAGGCCTGGCTCTACGCGGAGGACACGGAGCTCGCCCGGCGCTTTGGGGTGGGCGGCCATTACGTGCGCATGGCGCCGCGGTGCGCGCTCGATGACAACACCCCCGATCAGGAGGCGCTCGCCGCCTGCGGACACGACGGCGAGATCGAAAACGCCACCCGCCAGGTGTCCACGGACTTTCTGCAGCTCGTGCGCTTCGGGCTGCGCGACGCCCGCGACCCGCGCATCCTGGCCTCGATCGCGGTCGCCGACGGCCTGTTGCGGCACGAGACCCCGAACGGCCCGGCCTGGCGGCGCTACAACGGCGACGATTACGGCGAACACGCGGACGGCAGCCCCTTCGACGGCAGCCCCTTCGTCACAAGCTCGCTCGACGGCAAGGGCATCGGCCGCGCCTGGCCGCTGCTCACCGGCGAACGGGGCCATTACGCGCTGCTCGCGGGCGAGGACCCGCGGCCCTACCTGGAGGCGATGGCGGCCATGACCGGCCCGGGTGGGCTCCTGCCGGAACAGGTCTGGGACGCCCCTCCCCTCCCCGAGCACGGCCTCCGGCCCGGCGAGCCCACGGGCTCGGCGATGCCGCTCGCCTGGGCGCACGCCGAATTCATCAAGCTCTGTCACAGCCGCCTCCTCGGTTATCCGGTGGACCGGCCGGTGGCCACCTGGAGGCGCTATCAGGGCCAGCGTCCGGTCCTGAGCTACGGGGTCTGGCATCCGTATCACAGCCCGCGGGCGCTGAAGGCCGGCGACGAGCTGCGCCTCGTGCGCGAACACCCCTTCCGCGTGCACTGGGGCACGGACGGCGCGCCGCTGACCCACGCGACATCGGCCGAGGATTGGGGGCTTGCCTACGTCGCGATCATACCGGCCGCCGCCTTGCGCAAGGCCCGCACCCTCGCATGCCGGATCGAGGCGCAAGACGCGGAGGCGCCCGTGGACGTCCGGATCGCCATCACCTAAGGCCCGCCGGCGCGCGCGAGCGGCGCCAGGGAGGGCCCGAACGCCGGGGGCGACCTGTTCGCGCCCCCGGCGCATGGTGCGATGTCCCAGACCCGGCCCGCCCGTACACTCGCGGGAGGGCCAATGGACGATACCGCTCACCTCGTCGTACTCATGGACCCCGGCGATTGCGGGCGTAAACTCGCCCCGTGGCTGCGCGCGGACGGGGCGCGCGTGATCCGCACCCAGGTCTCGCCGAACGGGATCCATCGGGAGGCCGCGCTGTGGCTCGTCCCGCGCAGGCGGGCCCAGGGTCGCCCCCTAAAGCCCGTGCCGCGCACGATGCGCCTCGACCGCAAACACCGGGCGCAGGCACTCCTGAAGGCGCTGCCCGCGCTCATGACCGACCTGCTCGCGGTCGACGGCCAAAAGGCGGTCGCCGCGCGCGCGCAACGCGCGCTCCTGCGCTTTCCCGGGGTGCACGCCGCGCGCGTCGTGCTCTACGAGGAATACCGCACGGCGCCGCGCGCCGATCCCCCGATGACCCTGATCGACCCCTGCCGCCTCGGGCGGCCGCGCCTGAGCCCGCGCCGGCTCACGCCGCTGCCGCTTGCGCCCCAGGACCACCGCATGGTGCTGTCCTTGCTCGACGGCGGCCGCATCATCGGCTTCATCGATCTCAGCGCCGGCATCGATGCCCTCTCCCCCCCGATCCGCACAGCGCTTCTCGCCGCCGGCCACGGCATCACCAGCGCCCTCGAGCGCGAGCGTTGGCGCGCGCACATCCGCAGACTCTCGTACCTGCACGCACGCCGCGCGGCCGAGCTCTCGGCCGAAATCGCCGAGCGCCGGCGCACCGAACAGGAGCTGCGGCGCTTCTCGACCGCCATCGAGCAATCCGGGGACTCGGTGTTCATCACCGACACCCGCGGGGTCATCCGTTACGTCAACAAGACCTTCGAGGCCGTCACCGGCTACAGGCGCGAAGAGGCCCTCGGACAGACGCCGCGCATCCTGCGCTCGGGACGGCATTCGCGCGCCTTTTACGATGCCTTGTGGCGCCGGGTCCGCCAGGGCCACGTCTACCGCGAGGTGTTCGTCAATCGCCGCAGGGATGGGGCGCTCTATTACGAGCAGGCGACGATCACGCCGTTGCGCGATGACTCCGGCGCCATCACCTACTTCGTATCGACCGGCAAGGACATCACCGAACACCTGGCGAGCGAGGAACGCATCCGCTATCTCGCCCACCATGACCCCCTCACGGGATTGCCCGCGCGCGTGTTGTTCGCCGAGCACATCGATCGCGCCGGCGCGCGCGTGGGCGCCGACGCCTTCGCGATCCTCCTCTTTGACCTCGATCGCTTTCAGCGCGTGAACGACACCTTCGGCCCGCTCATGGGCGACCGCATCGTCCAGGAGTTCGCGCAGCGCCTGCGCGCGGTCCTCGGACAGACGGCGTTCATCGCGCGCCTGGGCGGCGATGAATTCGGGGCGCTGCTCGAACACGTGCAGAACGCGCAGGACGCGAGTGTCTTCGCCGACCACCTGGCGGCGCTCGTGGCGGAGCCCTTCATGATCGGCGGCCACGAGTTCGTCCTCACCGCCAGCATCGGCGTGAGTGTCGCCCCGAGCGACGGCCGTGATTCCGAGACCCTCATCAAAAACGCCGGGAGCGCGCTCGATCGCGCCAAGGGCCGCGGCGGAAACACCCACGAGTTCTACACCGCCGACATGAACGCCAAGGCCCTCGAACGCCTGACGCTCGAGGGCCGCCTGCGACGCGCGCTCGAGCGCGAGGAACTGCGCCTCTTCTATCAACCGCAGGAGGACATCGCGCGCCGGCGGATCGTGGCGGTGGAGGCCCTCATGCGCTGGCAACAGACGGACGAGATCCTCGTGAACCCCGCGGGCTTCATCCCCCTCATGGAGGAAACCGGCCTGATCGTGCCGGTCGGGGAATGGGCCCTGCAGACGGCGATCGCGCAAATGAACGCCTGGCGCGCAAGCGGCTTAGGGGTCCTGCGCATGTCGGTGAACGTCTCCGGGCGCCAGTTCCGGCATCGCGGGCTCCTGGCGGCGCTCACCGATATCCTCGCGCGTTGCCCGGAGAGCGAGGGGCTTTTGGAGCTCGAACTGACGGAGTCGGTGTTGATGGAAAACGCCCAGGGGGCGATCGACATGCTCGAGGCCTTGAGCGAGATGGGCGTGCGGCTCGCGGTCGATGATTTCGGGACCGGCTATTCCTCGCTCAGTTATCTGAAGCGCTTCCCCTTGAACGCCTTGAAGATCGACCAGTCCTTCATCGCCGATCTCGACCGCGCCGGGGACGCGGGCGCGATCCCGAGCGCCATCATCACACTCGGTCACGAACTCGGACTGGAGGTGATCGCCGAGGGCGTGGAGACACGCGCGCAGCTCGAATTTCTGCGCCGCCAGCGCTGCGACCTCGCCCAAGGCTACCTCGTGGGCAAGCCCCTGGCGGCGGCGGCCGTCGCCGAGCTGTTGCGTCTTCAGACTTAAGGCCGAAGCCGCAAGCCATCTTTGGCCTTACGGTCGAATCATGGTTGTGCGCGTCCATCCCGGGCCTTTACACGAACGACCGCTCGCGGGGCTCTATCTCGGGGAGATTCCCGAACCGACGCGATCTCCCTTCGTGTACGCCAATTTCCTCACAAGCCTCGATGGGCGCATCGCGGTGCGCGGGGAAGAAGGGCTCACCACGGTCCCCCCGGCGATCGCCAACGATCGGGATTGGCGGCTCTATACCGAGCTTTTGATGCAGGCGGACGCGGTCCTCACCACCGGACGCCATGCCGCGGCGATCGCCCGCGGTGTGCAAAGCGACATGGTGACGCTCGCCCACGAGCGCTATCCCGATCTGCGCGGCTATCGCCGTGCCCAGGGGCTGACGCCCCACCCGGCCTGCGTCGTGGTCGGCTCGCGCCTCGATCTGCCGGCCGCGGCCCTGAAGGCGGCCCATCCGGGCGCGGTGCTCGCCGTGACCGGCCTGTCCGATCCGGTGACGGAACGCGTAGCGCGCGCATCCGGCGTCGAGCTCCTGGTGCTGGGGCATGCGCCGATCACGGGGCAGGACCTGCTCTCGGTCCTCGCCGCGCGCGGACTGACGCGCGCCTACATGGTCGGCGGCCCACGACTCTTTCATGCACTGCTCGCCGATCACGCCGTGCACCGGCTGTACATGACGACCGCCGCGCGGGTTTTGGGGGGCGAGCCCCCCGACATCGAGACCCTGGTGCGCGGCCCCCTCCTCAAACCGCCGGTGGACGCCGTCCTGCGCCATCTCACACTCGATACCGAGGGGCCCTTCACGCAGACCTTCGCGTGCTACGATCTGGGCGCGCGTTGACCATCGCGCGCGCGGTTTTTATGATGAGGCCTTCTGACCCCGGAGCCCGCATGACACCGATCCGATCCCTCTGTGCCGCCGCCTTGACCCTGGCCATCGCCGCCCCCGCGGCCTGCGCGGACATGGCCGGCATGACCATGGCCGCACCCGCCGCGCCCACACACCGGCCCCTCGCCTGGAGACAGGCCGATCGGATCCTCGCGACCTCGCGACACGAAGGCGTGGTCCGGCATCACGTCGTGCGCTTCCCGGGACACGCCCCCCGGATCACCATCGTCGCCAACGCCCCGCATCACCCGGACATGAGTTTCGAGATCGCGGGCCGCACCGACCCGACGATCGCGGTCGACGCCGGCAGCCGCGTCACCCTCACATTCCTCAACATGGATTACGGGGCCGGCATGGAGCACGGCGTCGTCGTGACGCGCAAAAAGCCCCCGTATCCGGTACAGCCGCGCGACATGTCCCCCGTCGTGCGCACGCCGATCCTCGGGCCGCGCTCGCGGGCGGCGCTTCGTAAGGCGCATTACGCGATGAGTCAAGAGCGCTTCACGGCCCCCCGGCGGCCCGGCACCTACTACTACCTCTGCCCGGTGCCCGGGCATGCGAGCGCCTTTCACATGTACGGGCGCTTGCGCGTCCGTCCCGCGCGCGCCTAAGCCCGCGTGTCGAAGACGGTCCGGGCCGCGATCAAAAGCGCCTGCATGACGCGCTGATTGTCGCGGTCGCGCGCGAGCGCCCAGAGGCCCGCGAGCCCGCCGGCCGGCGGGGGTACAGCCTGCATGCGGGCGCGCAGCGTGCGCATCGCGCGCACGGCGTCATCGACGAGACCCTCGGCCTGCGCCGCCTCGACAACCGCCAGCAGACCCGGGAGGGCGCCCAGGAGGCGCTCCACGTCCACGGTTTGCAGGCGATCGAGCCAGGTCATGGCGGCGCTGCCGAGCGCCGCAAGCCGCGTCACGAGGTCGTCTGTGAGGGCGTCCTCGGCCGCGCCCAGGAGGCGTGCCATGTGCGCGAGTCTCGCGAGATCGCCGGACGAGACCAGGGCCTCGAGCACCGGTAACGCCTCGGCCAGGCGCGCGCGCTTTACGCCATCGAGCACCGTGAGCGCCTCACTCGCGGTCTCGCTCAAACGCCCCACCATATCGTCCGTGAGCGTCGCAAAGCCGGCTGCGACCAGCCCGTCCACGCCGTTGTCCACGGCTTTGTTCTCTTCGGGTTTTTCGACGGCCATACCGCCTCCTTACAGAAGTCCCCGGACGCTGTTCCAGTAAAGCCGGTTATACGCGAGCTTGAACCAATGGATGGCGCGCGTCGGCGGCTGCGGCTCAGGCGGGTGCTGATAGTCGAAGGAGGCGTAGGTGGCGCGGTCCTTGCCCGCCTCGATGAAGCAAAAGACCTTGCCCTCGTAAGCGCGCAAGGCGAGTCCGCGCGTGACGAGGTTCGCGAGGTTCTCGCCGAGGACCTCGGCCTCGTAGTGCGCGGTCGAGCCGGCCTTGCTGATCGGCAGATTGGTGGTGTCGCCGAGCACGAATACGTCCTCGCGCCCCTCCATCGCAAGCGTCGTGCGATGGGTCGGGATCCACCCCGAGCCCCCGAGGCCGTTGGTCTCGACCACCTCCATGCCCTTGTGCGGGGGCACCGCGATCAGGAGATCGTAATCGAGCGTGCCCCCCTCCTCGCTCTTGACCTGACGCTTCGCGCCGTCGACCTCCTTGACGTTGAAAAGCGTCTCGTAGTGGATCCCGAGGCGCGCGAACTCCCCCACCGCCCACTTGGCGACGTTCTCGAGCGAGTGCACGCGCCCGATCGGATAGGTGTAGGTGAACGACACCTTGTCGAGCAGGCCCCGGTCACGAAAATACTCATACATCATGAAGGTGATCTCGAGCGGCACCATCGGGCACTTGTGCGGCACACCGGTCACCACCGCGATGCGTCCGCCTTCGAAGGCCTTGAGGGCCGCACAGGTCTTGAGCGCCGCCTCCTCGGTGTAGACGTGGTGGGCGCTCTCCTTGAGGCCCGGCACGTTCTCCGGGAGGGCGCGCGAGCCGGTCGCGATCACCAGGTAATCGTAACCGTGGGTCTTGCCGGACTGGGTCTTGACCTCCTTGTGATCGAGATCGAAGGCCGTCACCGGGTCGACGGCGAAGTCGATGCCGGGCCTGAGCAGCGAGGCCTCATCGACGGAGAGCTCCGCCGGCGCCATGCGCGCAAAGGCGACGTACAAAAGCCCCGGCTGGTACATGTGCTGCGCGCTCGCCGAGAGCACGGTGATGCCGACACGCCCGGCCTCGAGCTCGCGCTCCAAGCGCCGCGCGAGGTTATTGGCGAGGATGGTGCCGCCCGTGCCCCCGCCCACGATAACGATGCGTTTCATGACCCCTCCTTCCGTTTTATTTGGCTTTGCGGATGCGCAGGTGGTAGACGCCCTGATCCTCGAAATTCGCGGTGAGCGTGTGCCCGACCTTCGCCACCCATTCCGGGATGTCGGCGGCCGAGCCCTGGTCGGTCGACAACACCTCGAGTTCGTCGCCGACCGAGATGTCTTTCAGGGCCGCGATCAATTCCATCAGGGGACCCGGACAGAAGCTCCCGCGCGCATCAACGATCTTGGTATCGCTCATAACCCCTCGCATCAGAACGTGAGTGTCGGGTAGGCGCCCAACTCGCTCAAAAACTTCGTGAGCCCGGTCGGCTTGTCGAGATAATCGAGCAACGCCTCCGGGGCGAGCGCCAGGACGTCCATCGCCATCGAACACGGGAACACCTTCACCGACCCCAGTTCCACCGCCTGGCGAAAGAGATCGGTGGGGCGCGGGGCGCCCTTGCTCGCAAGGAGCCGCCCCACCTCGCCCTCGGGGGGCGCCTCGGGGGCCTGGTCCCGGCGAAAGGCCAAAAGGGCGTTCATGGACACGAACACCAGGACCTCGCTGCCGCCGGCCGCGGCGACCGCCGCGGTCATGGCCGCCATCTGCAGCTTTTCGCGGGTCCCGGATGTCATAATGATAGCCAAACGATCGGACATGATGGCCTCTGAGCCTACGGGCATGCGCCCCTTGAGGGAGGAGAGTAGGCAAGACCCGTGCCGGACCGCGGGGCGCGTCGCGACGCGGTCCTCGCCCGGAAAAACCGGCCTTGACATGACAAACGCGCTAGTGGTGTCATGACAGCATGACAGAGACGACCTCGCTTGCCGAGCGCTCCTTGCAGTCCCTGATCGACATGCAAGACCGCCCCGCGGTCGTGATCGACCGGGATTACCGGATCGTGGCCGCGAACCGCGCCTACCGCCGGGCCTACGCGATCACCCGCGAGGACTTGATCGGGCGGCATTGCTTCGAGGTCTCGCACCATCGCGAAAGCCCCTGCCATCTGCACGGCGAGGACTGCCCGCACCAACAGGTGTTCGGCACCGGCACGGCCCAGCGCGTCGTGCACACCCACTTCGACGGCCAGGGGCGCCCGGAATACGTCGGGATCCAGGGGCATCCCGTGGTCCTGCCGGATGGCGCCACGTATCTCGGCGAGTCGATCCAGCGGCTGGCGCCGCCCGAGAGCGCGGATTGCGGGGCCATGCCGCTCATCGGGCGCGCGCCGGCCTGGCTTCAGGTCATCGATCAATTGACGCAGGCGGCGCAAAGCCACGCCGCGGTCCTGCTGACCGGTGAGAGCGGGGTCGGCAAGGAACTGGCCGCGCGCTTTGTGCACGACCACAGCGCGCGCCGGGGGCGCGCGTTCGTGGCCGTGGACTGCGCGGCCTTGCCCGAGAACTTGTTCGAGAGCGAACTCTTCGGGCACGAGGCCGGGGCCTTCACCGGCTGCGCCGGCCGCAAACCCGGGCTTTTGGAGAACGCGACCGGCGGCACGCTCTTTCTCGATGAGATCGGCGAGATCCCCCTGGCGCAACAGGCCAAGCTCCTGCGCGTCCTCGAGACCGGGACCTTCCGCCGGGTCGGGGGCCGCGAGACCCTGCATACCGACGTGCGGCTGGTGACCGCCACCAACCGCCCGCTGCGCGCCTGGATCGGCGAAGGCCGCTTCCGCGCGGACCTCTACTATCGCATCGCCTGCATCCCCGTCGCCCTGCCGCCCTTGCGCGAGCGCGCAAGCGACATCCCGCTCCTCGCCGACGCCTTGCTTATGCGTATCAACAGCGCAAACGGCACTCAAGCGCGCCTCACGGACGGCGCGCGCGCGCATCTTGCGCGTTACGACTTCCCGGGCAACGTGCGCGAACTGCGCAATATCCTGCAGCGCGCGGCGGCGCTCTGCCATGAGCAGACGATCGAGGCCGCCGATCTCGCGCTCGAGGGGCCCTGCGAGACGGTCGCCCCCGAACGCCCGGCGGGGCGCTCGAGCCCCGAACCGGCGGAACTCCAGGCGCTCGCGGCCCGCTGCGGCGGGCGCCGGCGCGCCATGGCCGAGGCCCTGGGGGTCAGTGAACGCACGCTCTACCGCTATCTCAAGCGCACCGTGGACGGCGCGCGCTGAACCTTTCGGCGCACGCGTTCAGGCCCCCGGCGTCTTATGCTTCCCTCCCCGAGTCAGGAGGCCACATGACCGAACACGAACGCTTTCTGTCGCTTTTTCGGCAAGAGGTCCTGCACACCTTCGACTACCTGCGCGCGATCGATGAGTCGCAATGGCAGGGGGTGCCGGCGGATTCCTCGGTCTTGTTCCTGGGCGAGCGCGTCCAGAAGATCACGATCGCATCCCTCGCCCGTCACCTCGCAAGCGCCGAGTCCCAGTGGATCCGCGCGCTCCCGGGGCTCCCCGAGGGCGCGCCCCTGCCGATGCCGCAGCCCGACCCGGCGCTGGCCGCGGTCAAGACCGTGCCGAGCTTTCTCGCCCTTTACGAGGAGCGCCACCGCCAGAACATGGAGCACTTGCGCGCCTTGACGCCCCGCGACCTCGAGAAGGCGCTCGTGTTCGCGGGGCGTCATTACACCGGCATGGGCTTTCTCTGGTCGATCCTTGGCCACCACGCCTACCACCTCGGGCAGATCGACCTCCTGATGCGCCAGCAGGAGGTGCCGGCACCGGAATACATGGACTGGGAGGAGACCGAGCAGGTCCTCGGTTAGAGGGCCGCGAGGGCCGCAAGCGCGCGCTGCAGGCCCTCCTCGTCGCCCGCGCGCACGGTGGCGTGCGCGAGCTTACGCCCCGCCCGGGGTGTCTTGCCGTAGAGGTGCAGGTGCGCGCCCGGCACCGCGAGCACCGAGGCCGTATCCGGCACCCGCCCCACGAAATTGACCATGCCCGCGTGTCCCACGGGGTCGGTCGCGCCGAGCGGCAGGCCGAGGATCGCCCGCAAGTGATTCTCGAACTGACTGGTCTCGGCGCCCTCGATCGTCCAATGCCCGGAATTGTGCACGCGCGGGGCGATCTCGTTCGCGAGCAGCCGATCGCCCTGCACGAAGAGCTCGAGCGCGAGCACGCCCACGTAATCGAAGTGCTCGAGGAGGCGGCGCGCGTAATCGCGCGCGCGCGCGGCCAGGGGATCGTGCGGGCGGCAGAGTGATTGCCGCAGCACCCCGCCCGCGTGGGTGTTCTCGCTCAGGGGATAAAACCGCGTCTCGCCATCCCGGGCGCGCACCGCGATCAGCGACACTTCGCGGTCGAAGGCCACGAACCCCTCGAGGATCAAGGGCGCGCCCTGGAGGGCCTGCCAGGCGGCGGCCACATCCGATGGCGCGCGCAAGACGCGCTGGCCCTTGCCGTCATAGCCGAGCGTGCGGGTCTTCAACACCGCGGGCAGCCCGATCTCCGCAAGCGCCGCATCGAGATCGGCGCGGCCATCGATCGCGCGGCACGGGGCCGTGGGGATGGAGAGCGCCTGAAAGAGCGTCTTCTCACGCCAGCGATCGCGCGCGGCGAACAAGGCCTCCATCGGCGGATACACAGGCACGTCGGTGAGCCCCTCGAGGCTGGCCGGGGGGACGTTCTCGAACTCGTAGGTCACGACCTGCGCCGCCCCCCGAAGACGCGCAAGCGCCTCGGCATCGTCGTAATCGCCCGTGATCAGGGTGCCGGCGGGGGCGGCACAGGCATCCGGCGAGGGATCCAGGAACACGCAACGGACCCCCAGGGGGTACCCCGCGAGCGCCAGCATGCGCGCGAGTTGGCCCGCCCCCAGCACGCCGACGATCATGGCGAGCGCGGGTCACGGGCCGCGAGCACGGCCTCCGTCTGGTTCTTGCGAAACGCCGCCAGGGCCGCGGCGATCGCGGCGTGCCGGGGCGCGAGCAGGGCCGCGGCGAACAAGGCGGCGTTGACCGCCCCGCTCTCACCGATGGCGAAGGTCGCGACCGGCACACCCGCCGGCATCTGCACGATCGACAACAGCGAATCGAGGCCGTTCAGGGCGCGCGAGGTCACGGGCACCCCCAAGACCGGCAAAAGCGTCTTGGCCGCGGCCATGCCGGGCAAGTGCGCCGCCCCCCCGGCGCCCGCGATCAAGACCTCGAGCCCCCGGCCCTGGGCCGATGCCGCATACTCGAAGAGCCGATCGGGCGTGCGGTGCGCGGACACGATCTCGGTCTCGTGCGGGACCTTGAGGTCTTCCAGGATCCGGGCCGCGTGCTGCATCGTCTCCCAATCGGAGCGCGACCCCATGATGATGCCGACCAAAGGCGCCATAGCCCTCCCTCGGGGATCGGCGATGGCCGCCCCCTTGCTGATCGCCCGCATTGTGGCATAGCACGCAGCCCCTGTCCCGACCTCCAGGATCCTTACAGGGCGCCCTTGATCCCGGCACGCACGAGCCAGGCGTTGGCCGGGAGCGTCGTGAGAAAGCCCACCGCCATGCCGATCTGCATCGCGAACCAGAAGACCGGGCTTTGCGGGGACGGGCGCGGGATCAGGGGATGCACGAGCGCCATCCACCCAAAAAGGCCCGCCTCGAAGGCCACAAGCGAGAGGGTGTCGGCCTGGATCGCGGCGCGCAGGGCGCGCCCGCGCGTAAGCTTCGTGGACGCGCGGATCGGCCAGTACTGAAACAGGATGCCGATCGCATAGGCGGCCACGAAGTCACAGACGAACATCGTGATCAGCGGGCTTTGGGCGATCGTCACCCGATGGGCCGCGAGGGCGTTCTCGGAGAGGATGTCGCCGAGCGTGCAGCCGCCGCCGCAGTGGGTGGCCGACACGAACACCCGTTGGCGGAAGGACTTGTGCGGGCGCACGCCCTCGCGCCCGAAGGCCTGGTAAGCCCAAAGCCCGAGCGGGCCGAGGTAGAGCGCGGTCACGGGCCAGGTGATCTCCATGACCGTCATCGCTTGGCGGTGGCGCGTGATATCCAAGCCCACAAGCGCAGCGGACAGGCCCGCCAAGACGAGCGCGGCCCAAGCGAGAACCACAAGCCATAAGGGATAGAACACAGCCCGCTCCCCCACCATCACACGCCCCGGGCGCCCGCCCGGAATCCCACCCCGGCCCGTGTCGGGCCTCGGGGCGATGGGGAGCCTAGCCGATCGCGCGGATGGGCGGATCCGGCCGGAAACCGAGGGGAGGGCGAGCCCCACGGGCGGGATGCGGGGACGTGAGTCGGATGGGGCTTACTAGCGCAGGTCCTCGACCTTCAAGGTCTCCCACATCCAGGAAAAATCGTAGGGGATGCCCCCCGTCTGGGCGGCTTTGCGCCCTTCGTGGTTCTCGAGGTCCTTCAACCACGCGACGATCTTGAGCCGCCCGCTCTGACTGCGCATGCACTGCCTCGGGGTCCTGCCGCCGAGCGCCGGAATGGGTTCGCGCAGGCATTGGCGATAGTGCCGATCCAAGGTCTCGCGCACGAGATCCGCCTCCACTTGCGGGTCGAGAGCCGGAAGAGGCGAGGCCGCCTCGGGCCTCCGATCCCCGGCATCGGCCATCACCTGCTCGGGCGTGCGCAGCGTCGTAAGCGGTGTGCCCACAAGCCCCTGCAAGAGTTCGGAAAGCGCCTGCGTGCCGCGTTCGGCGCGCTCGCGCGAGTTGCTCACCAAAAGCAAGGCCTTGGATTTCCATTCCAGCATCCCGCAGAGGTTGCGCGCAGCGTCCCGCGACGACGCCTGCACCTCCCCCTCCTCGGGAAACCACGCCCACACGAACGGTCCGTCCGGTTCCCGCTCCCACTGAGGAGCGGCGTCCAAGCGGGCAAATGCCGCCTCTCGCTGGGCCTCATCGACCGGAAACCGGGTCTCGGTGAGGACCATCGCCTCGCCGTCGCGATTGACGATCGTGGGAAGGGGCGCGTGCAAGCGCTCCCAGGTGTGCACGACCCAGGTCTGGGTGAACGCCGGGCAGGCCTCCTTCAGCAACACCGCATCGAGGGCCTCCGCGGGCAGGGCGGACGAAGGCCCCTTTCGGCGCTTCAACGTGCGCCGCACCTCCTGCCGGGTCTGGCTCACGACCCGCAAAAGGACCTGGGCGGCGTCGGCCGGGAACGCGAGCATCCCGCCGGAAAACCCCAGGGTCCCGTTGACCTCGAGCACGCGCGCGGCAAGATGATCCCAGCGCACGAGATGGCGCGTGCCCTGGTTCTCGTACACGCGGATAGGGTCCCCGCCGCGCATGAGGTCGCGGATATCGCAGTGCTTCCCGGGGGTCACCGCCACGACCTCGTAGAGCGAGAGCGCGGAGACGCGCAGCGCCTGCAGATAGCGCCGCCCGAACACCCCTTCATGCCAGCCGCGGCGCTTCAGATAATCCTCGATGAGATTGCGCCCGCCTTCCAGGTCGCGGCTCGCGAAATCCTCGAACGCGATCCCGAACACCATGCCGCTGTAGCCGAGCGCCGAGAGCTCCTGGAGCCACTCCGCCTCGGGGATGCCCAAAAAACGGCTCGTCGTCTCGATGTGAGCCGCGAACACCCGGGCGCGCGCATCGGCCCACTCCGGGCGATCCGCCCAGCGCATGAGATTGCCGACCGCCTTATCGATGTCCTTGTGGGATCCCATGTCCCGATACCCTCGCCATCACTAGACTGCGATGGTACGGCACACGCGTCGCCGACGAAACCCAGAGGGGCCGAATCCCCGGCCCACCCGCCACACACAAGCTCCAATCGAGTAGGGTGAGGGGTCACCCCCCTCAGCCCTCTCACACCATTGGACGTGCAGTTCCGCATCCGGCGGTTCAAGCAAGTACCCTGGAGCCGCTGGTGGATGTCCGCCAACGCGACCAGACCCCGCTTGGCAAAGTGTTTCGGCGGCCACCCATAAGCACAGCAACACCTATGAGCGCGCTCGACACCACACGAGATCGTTCACGAGAGCCATCTTGCGGTCAGGAGGCACATCACCGGTATGAGGCATCCTACCCCTATCCTGTGAACGCAACCAACGGGGGTGAAGCCGTGACCACCACACGCCCCGTAGAGTAAAGCCCGTGCGCGAATGTCATCAGGGCCGGTGTCAACGAACCCATTAGGGGCCGGATATATTTACGCAAACCGATCCTGAACCCGAAGGCCGGCACTCCCTTGCAATACAACGTAGGGGAACATACAGAAGGTTTAAGCCACGTGGCTTGGGGCTACACAGGCCGATACATGATAACGATTCGGACGGCGTGAAATGAGCAGCTGGTTGCAGACGTGTGTGAGTTCATTCGTTGGAACTGGAGTGGGCGGCGCCATAACATGGTTTGCCACAGAGCGTCGTGCCCAAAGAGAAGAAGAGCGACGTGCAGGCCGAGCCCTTGCTGCCATCCGCACTGAACTCCTGGTGGGCGTCAATCGCATTGCCGGTTCGGTGATATCGGCACAGAACTTTATCCAATCGGGATCGCCGCCGCCAATCACAGATGACCTGAGTTTAATGTATCGCACCCACGCGGCAGTGCTTCATGCCCGCCTCTCTGCAATGGATGTCCTTACAGTGACTGTAGCGTATTCCTGGCTAATGCAGTATTCACGCAGTGGATACAGTACCGGTGCCCGAAGCCGGTTCGTCGCAGTCTTCGAACTCTACATGTCGGTCGTAAATGCACTTTACAAAGCCTACATGCGTATAGGTGAGATCCTGGAGGCAGACTATGGCCTTTGCGCTGCCGCGGAGCTTGCGATGTTCGGCTTCCCGGCCGACCAAATTGCGGATGCATGCGAACACAAACTACGGGCGCTGTCACACGCGGATACTAACGCGGAGGAACGCGAAAAGGTCCTGCAGATTAAGGCCTGTGCCGAATGGTTGTTGGCTGATCTTGGCAAGCATGGATTTGTGAAAACGGTGCTCAAGGCCGACGCTGCAAAACCATGACGGGAACGACGAGCTCAAAAGAAAAAAGAGGGCGCATCGCTGCGCCCTCAGATCGCACCTCTTTGAAGACGTGAATATTATTATTACGGCGTGACGGTCCCGTTCGGGCCGACGTCCGCCTCACAAACCGCCGCTGTCGTGGTACAGGCCGTCGTGGTGTTACCGGCGGAGTCGGTCTGCGCCGTGGCCGAGACCGAACCGTCACCCACGATCGCGTTGACGATGTCGGCACCCAGCGTCTTGCTGGCCGTGCAGGTCGTGCCCACACCCACGGAGATGAAGATCGGCTGACTGAGACCGGCCGGAACCCAGGCGCCCGGCGTCGAGTAGCCGGTGGGCGTCGCGGCGCCGTTTATATCGATAGCACCGCAAACAGTCGGTGTGGTCCAACTGGTGCCGACTTTCCCGTTGAAGGCGAAATTCGGGATTTTAGCGGCCGTCGTCCCGCTTGCCGCCGGATCGCTCGCCGTATAGCTCAACACAGGGGTGCCTGTGCCCGGTTTGGGCGGAGTCGTCACTGCGGTACCCTGCGTGACCTGCATGGCCAGCAGGGTGTTCTGGCCGGCCTGGGACGCCGAGACGGCACTGGTTGCAGCGGTAATCGCCGAATGGAAGTTCTGCGCGACGTCCTGGGCCTTGGTCGTCACGATGTACTTCTCATACTGCGGAATGGCGATGGCCGCCAGGATCCCGATGATCGCGATCACGACCATCAATTCGATGAGGGTAAAGCCGGCTTGGATGCCGGCCCGTACCGGGTTCTTTGTTCTCATGGCCATACGCTCCTCGTTCTCACTAGGGCACCGTCCACGATGGACGGTGTGGGTATGGTTCACTTGCAGGCTTTATGCCAAAGGCCGAGGCCGCCGGGGCAGATCCAGCGTTAAGTCCTTCATATCTCGAAGACGCGCCCTCAAAGCGGTCGATTTTGCCCGACGAGCGGTGGGGCGCATGGGGTGATTCGACCCGCAAACCAGGTGACGCGGAACGGCAACTCACCGGGGGCAGTTGCCGTATAACGGCAGGAGAAGCGCGATCCGACTGCCGTTTTGCGGCAGTACCCCTGACGGTAGACCCGGATGGGGGTGGGGCCTCGTCCCCGCGTTGCGGCGAGGACCCTCCCGAACGAGAACCCCGAGGGGATCCTTTCAAGAAACGCGCCAGGAGGAGATCGGGTCTCGGAGGAGAGGGTTTAGAGTCGCAGACCGGGGGACAGCAGGCGTTCCTCGGCGATATCCCATGCGGCCTCGGTGGCGCTGCGGCCCATGAGCTTGAGGAGACCGCGCGGGCGCTTGGGTTCGAGGATCACGGGCCGGGCGCGGGCGCCGGCGAGTTCGCGCACGAGCGAATCAACGCTCCCGAAGCGATCGATCAAACCCAGGCCCTTGGCCTGGGTCCCGAGCCGATAGGATCCATCGAACACCGTCTCCTCGGGACCCAAACGCGCGCCGCGGCGCTCTCGCACCCAGGCCTTGAACTCCGTGTGCATATCGCTCAGGAGGTCTTTGGTGAACAGCAGGTCATCCGGGGACTCGGGACGAAACGGGTCCAGGCGCACCTTGTGCTCGCCGGCTGTGTACACGCGCCGCTCGATGCCGTGGCGGGCGATGAAATCCACGAAGCCAAACCCGCCGCCCACGACCCCGATCGAGCCCACGATGCTCATGCGATGCGCCAGGATCTCATCGGCGGCGCATGCGATCCAGTAGCCCCCGGAGGCACCGACGTCGCCGATCGCGGCGAACACCCGCACCTTGTGATACTCGGCCCGCTCGCGAATCAGGGAGGCCACGAGGTCCGACTGCACGGCCGAGCCGCCGGGGCTCTCGATCGCGAGGATCACGGCCTTCGCGCCACGCTTGGCGAGCGTAAAGGCACGCCCTATGGGCTCGCGATAGGCCGCGATATTGATGGCGTAGGGCTTAGCCGCGATCAGGCCGCGCAAGGACACGACCGGTACGCGCGGGGCCCGCCAGGACAGGAGCGTCATAAGCCCAGTGTACCCCAAGCCCCGGGCGCCAGTAAGGTCCCTCCTCTTATCGCCCCCTCCCCGACCGCGAAGCACCCGCCCGTAAGAAACGATAGGCGCTCGGGATCACCACGAGATTCAGGAGGGTCGAGGTGATCAGGCCCCCGAGCACCACCTCGGCGAGCGGGCGCTCCAGCTCTTTACCGACCGGCGACCCCCACAGGAGCGGGAGGAGCCCGAGCGCGGGCGTGATCGCGGTCATGAGGATCGGCACCAGGCGATTGAGCGTACCCTCGGTCACGACCTCGTCGAGGGGCCGGCCGTCGGCCTCAAGGTCCTTGTAATGGCTGATCAGGATGATCCCGTTGCGTGCGGTGATACCGAACAGCGCGATGAACCCGATGACGGCGGCGGTGCTGAGGGTCGCCCCGGTCACGATCAACGCGAGCACCCCACCGACTAGGGCGAGTGGCAGGTTGACGAGCACGAGCAGGGCATCGCGCAGCGAACCGAAGGCCTTTTGGAGCAGAAGGCCGGAGACGATGAGCGCCAGGAGACCGAGGCGCCACAAAGTGGTGTTGGCGCGCCTCTGGCTCCGGAACGTCCCACCGTAGCGCACGAAATACGCGCGCGGCAGGGCGACGTCGCGCGCGATGCGCGCCTTGACCTCATGGACGACCCGCGACAGGGGCCGCCCGGCGACATCGAAAGTGAGCAACAAGACGCGATGACCGTGGGCGCGGCGGATTGCAAACGGCACCGGGCGCGTTCTGATCGAGGCGAGCTCCGAAAGCGGCAGCGAGGCGCGCGCCCCGAGCGCCGGGGCGCGTATCGGCAGGCGCCCGAGCGCCCGGGCCGAACGGCGGGCGTTGTGCTGTGCGCGCAGGGTGATGGCGATCCGTCGTGGTCCGCGCAGGACGTGGCCGAGCGGCGCGTCGTTCAGATACCAGTTGGCGTCGCGCAAGAGACGCCCGACGGGCACGCCATAACGGGCATCGCGCCGCCGGTGCGGCGTGATCACGATCTGTGGCACGCGGATCTGCTGCTCGAGGTGCAAATCGACGATCCCCGGGATCGACCCGATGGCGTGTTGCGCGGCCTGGCCGAGACCATACAGGCGGCGCAGGCTCGGACCGTAAATCTTAACCGCGACGTCCGCCGGCACGCCCGACTCCACATCATCAATGCGGTGGGCGATGAATTGGCCGAGATTGAAAGCGACGCCGGGGATCGTCGCCAAGCGCGCGCGGATGGCGCGCAGGAGCCGGTGGGGCGACGCGGAGCCGCGATGGAACCGGATGCGGATATCGAATTCCGAGGTATTGGGGGTATTGGCCCCGGGCGTGAGGGTCCCGGCACCGGCGCGCTGGTCGATGGAGACCACCTGCGGAAAGGCCGACAGGTCGTGGCGCACGATCGCGCCCAGGCGCATCGATTCGCGCCACGGGGTCCCGGGCAAGGTGGTCATGACCAGGATGTAATCGCCCTCGTGAAACGCGGGCAAAAACGAGCGCCCGAGATGCGCGAACCCGACGCCCGCGGCGATCACGGCCACGAGGGCGACGGCAAAGACGGCGCGCGATCGCGGCAGGACGGATCCCAGGAGCCGCCGGTAATGGCGTTTCAGAAAGCGCACGAGTCCGGTCTCGCGCCGGTCCGCTGCGCGCGCGACATCGATGCGGCCAAAGAGCAGCGAACAGAGCGCCGGCAACAAGGTCACCGCCGCGACGAGCGAGGCGAGCATGGTGGCGAGATAGGCGATGCCAAGCGGCGTGAAGATGCGCCCCGCGAGGCCCTGCAGGAAAAACACCGGCAGAAACACCAGGATGACGATCAGGGTTGCATACACGATGGAATCGAGCACTTCCCGTACGGCGCTGCGAATGAGTGTGTCGGTGCCGCCCCCATCGGGGGGTGCCGTGCGCAGGCGCCGGACGATGTTTTCGACGGTGATGATGCCGTTGTCGACGACCTCGCCGATCGCGACCGCCAGACCTCCCAAGGTCATCGCGTTCACGCCCGCATGAAAGGCATAGAGGATCAAGGCGCCCAGGGCGAACGACGCCGGCAGGGCGATAAAGGTCGCGAGCGAGGCGCGCCAGTTCGCGAGAAACACAAGGAGCACCAGGATCACGATGAGCGCCCCTTGCCAGAGTGCCGTCCACAAGTTGTGAATCGCGGCCTTGATGAAGGTCGACTGGCGAAAGATATGGGTATCGAGACGCACGCCCGGCGGCAAGGCCCGGCGCACCGAGCGCAAGGCCTTGAGCACGCGCGCGGTCGTGCTCATGGTGCCCGCGCCGTAGGCCTTGTACACGGTCCCGACGACCGCCGGCTCTGACCCGAGCGCTGCCGAACCCAGGCGAATGGCGTGCCAGCGCCGGATCTTCGCCAGCTGCGACAACGTGATCGGCAGGCCCGCGCGTAGCGCCACGACCGTATGGCGCAGGCGCGCGCGGGCATTACGTGCATAGAGGCGCCCGGCGGCCGAGACCGCCAGCTCTTGCGCCGGCGTGTTGACGACACCGCCCGGGAGGTCGCGGCTTGCGCCGTGCAAGGCGCGCGCGACGTCGTGCAGGCTCACGTGGTAGGCGCGCAGGGCGGTCGGGTCGAGTGCCACCTGATACTGCGTAACAGCCCCACCGATATCGGCGACGTCGGCGACGCCGCCGACGGCCAGCAGCCGCGGTCGGATGACCCAGTCGGCGAGCGTGCGCAAGTGTTGCGCGGGCCAGAGCGAGCTCGTGAGGGAATATTTCACGAGCCAGCCGATGGCGGACGTGAGCGGGAAGAGTTCCGGTCCGCGGACACCCGCCGGGAGTCGCGATTGCAGGTCCTGCAGGCGCTCGGCGATCAACTGCCGATCGTGATAGATATTGGTGCCGCCGTGAAAGACCACGGTCACAAGCGAGGTCCCAAGCGTCGTCTTGGAGCGCACGACGCGCACGCCCATGGTCCCACTCACCGCGGTCTCGATCGGGTAGGTCACGAGCGCTTCCATGTCGCGCGGGGCCATGCCGGGCAGCGTGGTGCCGATCACCACCCGCGGTGTCGCGAAGGAGGGAAAGACGTTGATGGGCATGCTGCGCCAGGCGAGCACGGCAAGGCCCGTCAGGATCGCGAAGAGACCGATCACAAGCGCGCGGCTGCGCAGCGAAAGCGCGATCAACCAATCCCCCATGTCAGCCGCCCGCCCGCAACCGGCCACCCGCGGTCCAGATCGCGAACAGCTCGGCGTTGCCCTGCGTTACCACCCGGCTGCCGCGCGCAAGCCCCGACACGGCGACAAACCCGCGCGCATGGATCCCGGTCACGACCGGCGTATAGCGGAAGCGACCGTGCCCGGCGCTCACGAACACGGCCCGACGGCCGTTGACCCGCAGCACCGCACCTTGCGGCACGGACAAGGCCCGTGCGCGCGCGACCGTCACGCGCGCGCGGGCAAAGAGCCTCGGCTTTACGGGGGCCTTGGGACCGACGAGGCGGATCCAAACAGTCTCGCTGCCGCGCCGGGGGTTGATGCCCGGCGCGATCAGGGTCACACGGCCCGTCAAGGGCCGGGAGAGACCCAGCGCCCGGATGCGCACCCTCCGCCCGTGGTGGATCAAGGCGATGTCCTTTTGATAGACAAAGGCCTTGAGCCACAGGGTTTTCGGGTCGATCAGGCGATAGAGGAGCGTGCCGGGGGCCACCGCCTCGCCCAAAAGGGCCGGGCGCGCCTCCACGACCCCGCTCAGGGGGGCGTGCACCACGACGCTCGGGGGCGGCGTGCCGACCAGCAGGGACTCGATGCGCGCGAGCGGCGCGCCGCGCCGGACGTGCTCGCCGATCGTGGCGTACAGTGCTGTCACGCGCCCGCGGATCCTCGGGGTGACCACCGCCTCCGCCCCGGGTGGCAACACGAAGTGGCCGTAGAGCGTGCGCCGCTCGCGCAAGACCCGAGTCCGGACCGGGACCTCCCGCAAAGCGATCGCGCGCGCGGCGGCGGCGCTGAGACGCACCCATGGTGTGCGCGCGGCGCGCGCCGGTAAGGGGTGTACGACAAGCGCTGTCATGATGAGCGCCAGAAGGTGTTTGGTCATGGGCCCTCCCCGGGGCCGCCCAGGGCGATGCGCAGGCGCATGCGCGCCTTGGCCAACGCGCGCAAGGTCGCAAGCCACGTGCGGGTGATGGTGAGTTGTTCCGTGAATACCGCGATGGTGCTCGCCGTGCGCACCTGACCCAGCCGCAGCCCCTGAAAGGCAAGGGCTTCGGCTGCACGCGCGCGGCGGCGCAAGCGCGCGTAGCGATGCGCGCGCGCCGTGAGGACATGCACGCGAAAGACGTCCTGACGGACCACGCGGCGGATCTCCCAGCGCAATGCGCGCACGCGCGCGCCGGATGCCAGGGCCGCGGCCCGGCTCGCGGCGCGGTTCCCTTGATTGCGGTTCCAGAACGGTAGGGGCAGCGAGGCGCTGAGGGCCAGGGCGCGATCGATGGGTTGCGAAGGCACGCCGCGCAGGACTTGGCGGTCCCAACCGACACCCGCGCCGATGGTCAGCCAACCGAAGCGGCGCGCGCGTTGATAGCGGTGCTGCGCGCGCGCGTAGGCGTGCGTCTGCCGGGCAAGGCGCAGATCCGGGCGGCGCACAAGGGCGTCGCGCAGGGCCGCCGCCTCACGGGGCGGCCGCCAGGACACGGGTGCAAGGGCGGCCCACGGCCGAGGCGGCGCGTATCCCATGGCGCGCGCGAGCGCCATGCGGGCCGCGTGCCGCCGGGCACGCCAGTGATCAAGGGTTAAGCGCGCCTCGTTGCGCAAAAGCCGCGCGTTGCCGGCGACGAGCGGGGATATCTGCGCGGCCTGGGCGCGGGCGCGCGCCAAGCGATAAAGCCGTGTGTTCGTTGCAACGAGAGCGCGCGCGATCGGGACTGCCGCCAGAGCGCTTAAAAGGCGCGCATAGGCGATCGCCACCGTCGCGCGCAGGCGCCAAGCGAGGGTCCGGAATCGCCAGCGCGCAACATCAACGCCCTCCAGCCCGACCTGCGCGTCGCGGGCGATCCGGGAGGTGAGCGGCACGGCCTGCGTCACCATGGCGCGACTGCTGAATTCCCCGGGACTGCCCAAGGGGCCCCCAACGCCCCCGGAAACCGTCAATCGCGGGTCCGGCCACAACCGATCCTGCCGCGCTTGGCCGCGCGCGGCCGTGATGCCCGGGCGAGCGGCCTGAATGAAGGGATTGTCGCGCATCGCGAGGCGCTCCGCCAAACCCAAACTCAGAACATCGGCGGGGGCATGCGCAGACCAGGCCATTGCGACGATGAGCGCGAGTGCGGCCCGACACGCGCGCGTGGCTTTTGTGTCCATAACACCTTCTCAAACGACTGGGATCGCGCCGCGAATCGGCGCGGGTGTCTTTATGCGTGAGAGAAGGCGGGTGGGGCGTTCGGTTGCGCGGGGCGCCTGCGACGGCTGAGCGCGGGCGCGCCCAAGGAGGTGGGACGCGACAAGGCGACCGGCAACACGAGGAGGCCAAGACAGGCCGCGATCACGACCAGGGCCATGACCCCAGGGTGGTGAGGGGCGACCTTGGCGGGCGCCTGCAAGCCAATGGCACTGTGGACCGCGGCGCAATCCGGGGCGGTATGGCCTGTCCGATGGGCAGGCGATGCCAGACACCCGAGGAGGACCGCAAGCCAGGCCACCAGGAGCAGGGGGTTGATGAAACGCCGTAAGCGAGCCGCGCGCATGCGGGGATGTTCGCAAACCCCGCCGTCCCCTGTCAAGGCACGTGCCGCAGCCGAGAGCACCGTCCCATTCCGGCGGGAACCTCCGGTCCTGATCACGCCCCGGGCTTGCGTCCCCCGCTCGCCTCACCATATCCAGAGAGACGATCGGCTCCAAAGACAAACGCACGGGAGACTTCGCCAAGACAACCAAGGCCCCGCCCGCTGACGACTCCCCCTGCCAAAACCATCGGTCGGCCCGAGCGCGAGGTCTCGGGGATCTTGGGCGCCGAGGGCCGTCCGTGCAGGGGCCGAGACAAACCCGGCCTCGGGCAGACGGCCTCGGGCAGAAACGGACGGCGAGTCGCAGGCGGAGCCATTGGGAGCGGGGGTTGATAAGCGCAAGCCCCAACGCGACCTTCCACGGCACGGGAGCCGACAGGGGACGCAAGTCCTTGCCCCCTCCTCCCGGTGGTGCGAGGATGTCCGCGATCTGTCCTGGAATCGCAACGATGACCTCATTCCCGAAACGCCTCTCGCGCCGCTCCTGGCTCAAGGGCCTCGCCGCCCTGATCGGCGCGGCCTTTACCGCCCCGGCGCTCGCCCTGCGCGCGCCGCCTGCGCACAAGCTTGCGAAAGCGGCGGTGCATTACCAGGACCACCCGAACGGCCGCAAGATGTGCGGCATGTGTATCCACTTCATCCCCCCCGGTGGCAGCGCGGGCCACGGGATGATGGGTCACAAAGGCCCGGGCATGATGGGCATGATGGGCGGGCGGGGCGCGATGATGAAGGCCGGGACCTGCCAGCTGGTGCAAGGACGGATCGCCCCCATGGGATACTGCATCCTCTATGCGCCGGTAAGCTCCTGAATCCCGGCCTGGCCCGACCAAACACGATGCCCGCGATCGATCCGCGGGTACGGGCGGGCAAGGCAGGGTCATTATCCTGACGCCCCGCGAGGACCGTTCGGTGGGACCGTCCCGATTCCCTCTCGAGACGCCCGGGTCTCCCGCTCGCACCCAAAGGTCTGCCCTCTGCCGCACGGCGGGCCCGTGGACAGGGCGCGAATGAATACGTCATCATAGTTCCGGCGCATGGTGGCCACCCCGGTCGTATCGTCCGACCGGCTTGTCACGAACATCCTTGAAGATTGTCTGTCAGGAAAGCGCCGTCGCGTTCCTGAAGGGGCGCATCAACCTTAAAGGCCGGGGATTCCGGCCGCACGTTTAAGGAGTCCTGTTGTGCCCAAGACAGACCGCCTTCCCCTGATCGTTGCGGGTCTCCTGTGTTGTGTGGCTGTCGGCCAACCGGCGCGCGCCCACGAGCGCTTCGGGATCGCCGTCGATGCCGGCCACGGTATCCGGAGTTTTGGGGCCCCTTACGGCACGCGCGCGATCGGCCTGAGACTGCGCTGGTCCTGGGGCCCCCTCTGGCGTCTCCCGGGAGCGGTGGTATCGAGCTATGGTGAGTTCGATGTCCATCGTTTGAAGAGCGACCCCGGTGTGACGGGGGTCACGTCCCTCACCGAGGTGGGGGTGACACCGGTTCTGCGGCTGCGCACGCGCCGGCCGCTGTTCGCAGCCGGACCCTGGCCCTATCTCGAGATCGGCGTGGGCGTGCATCTGCTCTCGCACGCCGAACTCGGAAACAAGTTTCTCTCGACGGCCTTTCAGTTCGGGCCCTTGATCGGCGCGGGCCTGCTCCTCGGCGCCCACCGCCAGTTCGAGGTCGGGGTGCGCCTGCAACACCTCTCGAACGCCAACATCCGGCTTCCAAACCCCGGGATCAATCTCGCGCAGATCTCGCTCGGCTACTGGTTCTCGACCTAACCACCCCGCGCGCCCTCACCCGGGGACGCCGCGCCTGATCTATAGTTTTCCTGTACGGTCAGGGGGTGGATATGGGGCGGTCCGGCCAAAGAGCGCTTGTGGGCGTGTTCCTCGGGGTCCTGGCGGCTGCGACCTGCGCGCGCGAGCGCCCGCTCACGATCGGCATCGTGCCGCAGATGAGCCCGTGGACGCTTGCGCAGCGCTGGACGCCGGTCCTCGAGGCCTGGTCGCGGCTTGCGGGCGTGCGGCTTGCGTTGCGCACGGCGCCCACGATCACGGCCTTCGAGCGCCGGGTGGCGCGCGGGGCGTATGACGTGGTCTACCTGAATCCCGCCGATTGCATCCGCAACCGCAAACGTTATCGCGCGTTTGCCCGAAGACGCGGCCAGCTTCAGGGTATCCTCGTGGTGCGCCGTACAAGCCCCGTACACACGCTCACGGGACTCACGGGACACACGCTCGCGTTTCCGGCGCGCCACGCGCTCGCGGCCTCGATCGAGCCGCGGCACGTCCTGAAGGACGCGCACATCGCCTTTCGGGCGCGCTACGTGGGATCGCACGACTCCGTCTATCGTGCGGTGGCCATGGGACTTTTCGTAGGCGGCGGGGGCATCCGCCGGACCTACGACCTGCTCGCGCCGGCGTTGCGCCGGCGTTGCGCCGGCGTTTGCGCATCCTGTGGGCCGGCCCTCAGACGCTCACGCACCCCTTCGCCGCGCGCCGCGATCTGCCGCACGCCCTCGTGACGCGCCTGCGGGTAGGGCTCCTGCGCTTGCCGCGCGTCGTGCCCGAGGCCCTTGCGCGTCTTGGGTTTACGGGCTTCGTGCGCGCCTCGGACGCGGAATATCAGGCCGCGGCGGGCCGGTGGTGATGCCCTTTCGCTCCAAAATGATCGTCGGGATCGCGCTCATCGAGGCGCTCTTCCTGTCGGCCATCCTCATCAGCAGCCTCGCCGTCCTCTCCCAATCCCAACGCCACGCGCTCGCGCTGCGTGCCCGAAGCGATGCGCGCCTCTTCGGGGCGGCGTGCGCGAATGCCCTCATCAGCGAGGACGTCGCCTCCCTGCGCCGGATCGTGCGCGAGGTCGCGCGCGAACCGGGTGTCGTGTATGCCGCCGCCCGCGACGGGCGCGGGCGGGTGCTGGCGCGGGCCGGTCGCGCGGAGACCAGGGTGCTGATCCGGCGCGTCGACCATATCGCCGTGGACGGCACCCGGTACGGGGAGGTGGAGGTCGGCCTCTCACCCCACGGCTTCGGCGCGACGCTGCGCGCCGACCAGCGTCGGATCCTGGTGATCGCCGTCAGCGAGATGCTGCTCGCCGGTCTCTTTTCCTGGCTGCTCGGCGGCTATCTCATGCGCCAGATCACAGCGCTCGAGTCGGGGACCGCGCGCATCGCGAACGGCGAATTCGGATTCCGGCTGCCGCTGGCCGGGCGCGACGAACTCGCGCGCCTCATAGCGGGCTTCAACGCGATGTCGGCGAAGCTTGCGGACTTGCAGGCGATCGCCGACCGCCGCCACCAGGAGGTCGTGGCCCTGAACGCGCAACTGGAGGCGCGTGTCCATGAGCGCACCCAGACCCTCGCCGACACCAATCGCAAGCTCGCCTATCTGGCCACACACGACTCCCTGACGGGACTCCCCAACCGCATCCTGCTCAAGGACCGCCTACTGCAGGCGATCCGTGCGCAGCGCCGGGACGAACGCCCCTTCGTGCTCATGATCCTGGACCTCGACGGCTTCAAGGACATCAACGACGCGACCGGCCATGAGGCGGGTGACCGCCTCTTGCAAGTCATGGCCCAGCGCCTGGTGGCGAATGCGCGCGAGTCGGACACAGTGGCGCGCCTGGGCGGTGATGAGTTTGCCCTCCTCTTGCCGGCGGTCGCCGCCCCCGAGCACGCGGAAGCCCGGGCACGCTCATTCCTGGGCGCGCTGGCGGAACCGGTGACGCTCGGCGCGGAGACGGTGCGTATCACGGCGAGCGCCGGGGCGGCCTTTTGCCCGCGGCACGGCGAGGACGTCGGGGACCTGTTGCGGCGCGCCGACTGCGCGATGTACGAAGCCAAGCGCAAGCGCCTCGGGTACGCCCTGTTCGAGACCGCAATGGAAGCGGAAGGCAACGACCGCCTGCACGGGAAAGCCGATCTCGAGCGCGCGCTTACGCACGGGGAACTCCTATTGCACTACCAGCCCCGCGTCGATCTCGCATCCGGCACGACCCGCGGCGTCGAGGCACTCGTGCGCCGGCAACACCCGACACTCGGCCTCTTGGCGCCGGCGCGCTTCGTGCCCGTCGCCGAACGCGCGCATCTCAGCGAAGCCCTCACCCTCGAGGTCTTGCGCCAGGCGGCGCATCAGGCTCGGTGCTGGGCCGATGCCGGGCACCCGCTGCCGGTCGCGGTCAACATCTCCGCCATCAATCTCGAGGACACCCAATTCCCGCAACACGTGGAGCGCCTCCTCCGGGAGGCGGGCATCGCACCCTCTCTCATTGAAATGGAAATGTCCGAAACGGCCCTGATGCGCGACCCCGAGCGTGTGCAACAGACGATCCGATTTCTGAATGGCCAGGGTGTCAAGGTCTCGATCGAGGGTTTCGGCAGCGACGACTCCTCGCTGTTCCATCTCCGCGGCCTCCCCATCGCCGGCATCGCGATCGACAAATCCTTCCTGACCGATCTTCAGGCAAACCGCAACGACCGCGTGATCGTGCGTTCGATCATCGATCTGGGTCACGGCCTCGGGCTTACCGTCGTCGGCAAGGGGATCGAGACCGAGAGCGTCCGGGCGATCCTCGCCGACCTCGGCTGTGACATCGGGCAGGGCGATCACTTTGCGCAGCCGCTCGCGGTCACCGACTTCGAGGCCTGGTGGCGGTGGCAACGGTAAGCGCGCTCCCAAAGGGCGATGATCGCCAAGCGATTGTGTCCGCTAGGAAAACCGCGCAGCGCGCCGCATAATACCGACTCACACGGGGACTGCGACATGAGCCACAGACACCGCAGCCGCTGGGGGGCGTGTCTTGCCGGGATTGCCGGCGCGCTGCGTGCCGCGGCGGCACTCGCTGCTCACGGCACCCTGACGCTCGTCCCGGGTGTGGGGCTTGCGCCCCCCGCGGGCCTGAACGGCTTCAACCCGCTCCTCGTGTCCTCGGCCTACGATCAGCAGGCCGCGGGTCTCATGTTCCAACCGCTCCTCTGGATCGACCGCCACCTCACCGTCCGCTACGCCTGGAGCATCGCCCAAAGCGTGCGCGTCACAGACCACGACCGCCGCTTCACGATCGTCCTCAAGCACCATTGGCTCTGGTCCGACGGGCGGCCGGTGACGGCGCGCGACGTCGCCTTCACCTATCACCTCATTCAGCAGCTCGGGCCGCGCTTTCCCAACTACGGCGCGGGCGGCATGCCGACCGACGTCACCGCCCTGCGCATCGTCAATCGCCACGAACTCACCGTCACGACCAAGCGCCCGGTCAATCCCCGGTGGTTTACCTTGAACGGGCTGTCGCTGCTCGTGCCGCTGCCCGCGCGCGCGTGGTCGCGATTCTCGATCCCGGCGCTCTACGACCATATGACGGACCTACGCTTCTTCCGCAGGGTCGACGGGCCCTATCACCTGACGGCGTTCGCCCCCGGACGCTATGCGGTGTTCACCGCCAATCGCCGCTACTCGGGCCCCGACCGGCCGCACATCCGCCGCCTCGTCTTCCGCTTCCTCAAATCCCCGGAGTCGGTGTTCTTCGCGCTGCGCGCGCACCGTTTGCAATTGGGAAATCTGCCCATGGCGCTCTACCGCGGCCGGCGGGCGCTGCGGGGCTTTCGGGCCTACCCGGTGGGACCGGTCTGGGGCTTCAACAGCCTCGGTTTCGATTACGCCAATCCGCGCATCGCCTTCATCCGCGACCCGCGCGTGCGTCAGGCCTTCATGCACGCAATCAACCAAGACGAGCTCATCACGGTGCTGGCAGGCGGCCACGGGATGCGCGATTACGGCCCGATCCCGCCGCACCCGCCGACCTTTTTGTCGCGCACGGCGCGCCGCCTCGAGGTAACCGGCGCCTACGACCCGGCGCGTGCGCGGCGTTTGCTGAAGGCCGCGGGCTGGCGCCGCGACGGGCACGCCGTGCGCCGCAAAAACGGGGTGCGCTTGGCCTTCACGGCCTATGTGGTCCCGGGCGATGTGCGCGCCCCGATCCTCATCAAGGACATGCTCGCGCGCATCGGCGTCGACATGCACCTGCGTGAAAAACCCTTCAACGAGATCGTGGCCGCGACCGGCAACCCGCGCAATACCCACTGGCAGGCGGTGTTTCTCGCCTGGGGCTTGAGCCCTTACCCGAGTGTCGGCAACATCTTCGCCTGTGGGGCGGCCAACAATGACTACCATTATTGCAACCCGCGACTCGACCGCCTCCTGCGGGCGATCACGACCCCGGGCGCGCACCGAGCACTCGCGCGCTTTCAGAATGTCTTCACGCAGGAGCAGCCGGTGATCGTGCTCCCCGAGCAACCGATCATCGTCGAGGTCGCGCGCACGCTGCGCGGGCTCCATCAAGCCTTCAGTCCGCTCGGCGGCTTCAATCCCGCGGCCCTTTGGTTTGCAAAGACCGGGAGGCGGCCATGATCCGCCGGCTCGCGCTGCGTCTCGCGAGTTCCGTCGCCACCCTGGTCGTGCTCGTGAGCCTGGTGTTCTTCCTGATCATGGCGACCCCCGGGGGGCCGGCTTACAGCATCCTCGGCGCGCACGCCTCCCCCGAGGCGGTCGCGGCCCTCAACCGCCAGTTCGGTCTCAACGTCCCGGTGTGGCGGCAGTATCTCCTGTGGTGGTGGCACCTCATGCACGGGCGGCTCGGCTATTCCTTCGTCGAGCACGCGCCGGTCGGGGCCCTGCTCGGGAGCTATTTGCGGAACACCGTGCTCCTCGACACCTTGGCCCTGACGCTCGCCGTGAGTACCGCGCTCGTGATCGGCTTCCTGCAGGGCGCGCGCCCCGCAACGCCGAGTGCGCGCCTCATCGGCGGCCTGCAGATCGCCGTCTACTCCCTGCCCGTGTTCTTCGTGGGCACGGCCCTCATCCTGCTCTTCGCCGTCGACCACCCGTGGCTGCCCCCGGGGGGCATCGGCGGGGCCGGGGGCTTCCGGCACGCGGGCCTTGCCGATCTCGCGCGCCACATGGTGCTGCCGGCGATCACGCTCGCGCTCCCGCTCGCGGCCGGGCTGTCACGCTACTTCGGGCATCAGGTCCGCCAGGAGTATCGCCAGGACTATGTGCGCGCGGCGCGCGCACGCGGCATCCCGCCCCTGCGCATCGCCGTCTTCCACGTGTTGCGCAACGCCGTGCGCCCACTCGTCACGGTCCTAGGCATGAGCATCCCGCAGATCTTCGTGGGTGGGGTTCTGACCGAGAGCGTGTTCAATTATCCAGGCCTCGGCTGGCTCCTGTGGCGCTCGGCGCTCGCCGAGGACTATCCGGTGGTGACGGCGATCGTGCTCGTGATCGGCGCCTTGACGATCCTCGGGAATCTCGCGGCCGACCTCCTCAACACCGCCCTCGATGTCTCGGTGCGTTATGAGTAGCGTGATCCCGCTCGGGCGCACGCGCGGGGTGTTCGCGAGCGCGCAAGCGCGCCCGACGCTTGCGATCGGCTTGGGCCTGGGGCTCTTCGTGCTGCTCCTCGTCTTTGCGTGGCTTGGGCCGATCATCTATCCGATCGGCGCGCAGGCGATCCACGTCCACCACATCCTGACGCCGCCCTCGGCGCGCTTCCCGCTCGGCACCGATGACCTCGGGCGCGATCTGCTCGCGCGCCTCATGGCGGGCGGGCGCCCGACGCTCGCCGCGGGGCTTGCCGGCACGGCGCTCGCGTTTGCGATCGGGGTCCCCTACGGGCTCTTGGCGGCGCTCGCGCCGGCGTGGCTCGAGGGCCTCCTGATGCGCATCCTCGATGCCCTGCTCGCGGTCCCGGGGCTCGTGCTCATGATGTTCGTCGCGGCCTTGATCCCGCTCGGCGTCGTGAGCCTCATCGGGCTCCTGGGGCTCGTGGCCTGGCCGGGGCTTGCGCGCATCGTGCGCAACGAGGCACTCGCCGCGCGCGAACGCGACTACGTGCAGGCGGCGCGGCTTTTCGGGGCCGGGCCCTTCGCGATCGCGCGCGTGCACCTCTTGCGGGCCATGGCGCCCATGCTGGTGGTGAACGCCACCTTCCTCACCGCCGACCTGATCCTCGCGCTCTCGGGCTTGAGCTTTTTGGGGCTCGGCATCCAGCCGCCCCACCCCTCCTGGGGGGGTCTTCTGAACACGGGCGCGCAGCTTGCGGTCATCGGCCCCTGGTGGCTCATCGTGTTCCCGGGGCTTGCGATCTTTTTAGCGATCCTCGCGATGAATCTTCTCGGCCAGGGGCTCCTCGCCCGCCTGGAAAACCGGTGAGCGCGCAGGACCCGGCGCTGGTCGTGGAGGGTCTCACGGTCAGGGCCCAGGGCCTTGCCCACCCGCTCGTCCACGACGTGAGCTTCACGGTGGGGCGCGGTGAGATCGCGGCACTCGTGGGGGAATCCGGCTGTGGCAAGACGCTCACCGCAAGCGGCCTCCTCGGCCCCCTGGCCGCGGGCCTTCAGCGCACCGCGCGCGTGATCCGGCTGGCCGGAAACGAGATCACGGGTCTTTCGGAGGGCGCGTTACGCACGCTGCGCGGGCGCGCGCTCGGCATGGTCTTTCAAAACCCGATGTCGGCCCTGAACCCGAGCCTCACGCTCGGCGAGCAGATCGGCGAGGTCCTGCGCGTGCACACGGGCGCCCGGGGCGCGCCTCTTGAGCGCGAGGCCGCACGCCTTCTGGCCTGCGTCGAGATCCCGGATCCGGAGCGGGCGCTTGCGAGCTATCCGCACCAGCTCTCGGGCGGCATGCGCCAGCGCGCGCTTTTGGCGATCGCGATCGCCTGCGCGCCGCGCCTCTTGATCGCAGACGAACCC
Source organism: Acidiferrobacteraceae bacterium (assembly GCA_027343725.1). GTDB lineage: Bacteria > Pseudomonadota > Gammaproteobacteria > Acidiferrobacterales > Acidiferrobacteraceae > Acidiferrobacter. Next base: position 4,945 of record DAHWKH010000148.1, on the reverse strand, counting down.
ACCACCGCGCTCGATGTGCTGGTGCAATCCCAGATCCTCGCGCTGATCGCGCGCTTGGGCGCGCAGACCGGCATGGGGGTCTTGTTCATCACCCACAACCTGGCGCTCGCCGCGCAATACGCGGACACGGTGCTTGTGATGTACGCCGGCCGACTCGTGGAGGCCGCCCCCGCGCAAGCCTTCTTCCAGGGGCCCCGCCACCCCTACAGCCGCGCCTTGCTCGCGGCGCTGCCGACACTCGCCGCACGTACCGCCCACAGGCTCCCGGACATCCCCGGAGAGGCGCCCGCGGCGCACGCGATCGTCAACGCCTGCGCATTCGCCGCGCGCTGCCCGCGGGCCGATGCCGTCTGCCGGTCGCAAGTCCCGCCGCTTTCCGGGGACACCCACCGTTTTGCCTGTTTTCATCCCGAGGAGTCATCGTGAGGCCCTGGCTCGAGGTCACGGGATTGGGGGTGGATTTTCCCAAGGCGCGCGGACGCCGCGCGCTTGCGGCGGTGTCTGATGTCGACTTCACGCTGGCGCGCGGTGAGACCTTGGGGCTCGTCGGGGAGTCGGGCTCGGGCAAGAGCACGCTCGCGCGGGCCCTCGTCGGACTCATCCCGCCGACCCGCGGGCAGGTGCGCCTCGACGGCGTCGATGTGACACCGGGCAAGGGGCAGGACGGCGCGCGCGGGCGGCTGCAGATGGTCTTTCAAGACGCGGAAGGGGCCATGAACCCGCGCCTGCGGGTCGGGGCCATCGTCGCCGAGCCCTTGCGCTGGCGGGGTATGGGGCGTAGCGCCCGCGCGCACGAGGCCGAAACCCTCCTTGCGCGCGTCGGCCTCCCGCGCGACCTCATGACCCGCTTCCCGCGCGAGATCTCGGGCGGCCAGCGCCAACGGGTGGCGCTCGCGCGCGCCATGGCGACCGCGCCCGAGCTCCTGATCCTCGATGAGCCCACATCGGGGCTCGATGTGTCCCTGCAAGCGCGGACCTTGAACCTCTTGCGTGCGCTGCAAGAGGGATCGGGGCTCAGTTACCTGCTCATCAGCCACGACCTCGGCTCGGTCGCCTATCTCGCCGCCCGGATCGCGGTCATGTATCTCGGACGCCTGGTGGAGACGGCGCCGACCGAGGCCCTCATCACAAGCCCCCGCCACCCCTACACGGCAGCCCTCCTCGCGGCCCTACCACCGCTCGTGCGCGGCGCGCACGGCCCCGTGGCCGCAGCGCGCCCCGACAAAGCCGCGGGGGCCGGCCCCGGCGGCTGCGCCTACCAGCCGCACTGCCCATACGCGCAAGCGCGCTGTCACACGCACAGACCGCCCTTGACGCCGGGGCGCCCGGCGCATGCGGTCGCCTGTCATTATCCGCTGCCACCCGGGGGGCCCGGTCCATGACGAGTCGCTTGCGATCGACCAGCGATCTCGCGCGCGTCGCCTTCCGGCAGGTGGATGTCTTTACCGGCACACCCTTCCAAGGCAATCCCGTGGCCGTGATCCTCGAGGGGGATGCGCTGACCGGCACGCAGATGCAACAGATCGCGGCCTGGACACGCCTCTCGGAGACGGCTTTTCTCTGCACCCCGCGACACCACGAGGCGGACTACCGGCTGCGGATCTTCACACCGGGCGAGGAAATCCCGTTCGCGGGACACCCCACGATCGGGAGCGCGTGGGCGTTTTTGCAAGACGGGCGCAGGCCGAAAACCCCGGGGCGACTGGTCCAGGAGTGCGGCAAAGGCCTCATTGCCCTGCGCCAAGCAGGAGAGCGCCTCTTCTGCGCCCTCCCGGATCCCCGGATCCTCGCGGCGGACGAAAGCGAGCGGCTCGCGGTGGCCAACGCACTGGGGCTTCGGCCGGACGAGATCGGCGTCCACGCGCTTGTCGATGTCGGTCCCGTCTGGTTCACCGTGCAACTCGCCTCGGCCGGCAAGGTGCTGACCCTGAAGCCCCGCGCGGCGTTGATGGAGACGCTCGCGGACGCGCGTTACGACGGCATCACGGTCTTCGGCCTCCACCCGCCAGGGACCACGGAGGCGCTCGAGGTCCGCTCGGTCGCGCCGCGCCTCGGCGTCCCCGAGGACCCGGTATGCGGCAGCGGGAATGGATGTGTCGCGGCCCTCGTGCGCCAACACCGCCTGCTCGCCTCCTCGCACTACACGGCCTCACAAGGTGCCTGTCTTTCTCGCAGCGGCCGCGTGGCCATCGAATACGACCCCGACGGGACCATCTGGGTCGGTGGGCTCGCGGTCACGTGTATCGAGGGGTCACTGGCCGTCGATCGCAAACGCTGACAGCGCACTAGCGCTCGCGCGCGAAGGCCAGGGACGCGCGGCGCCGGCCGATCATCCGCGCCCCAAGGGCCTTGCAAACCCGGCAAGCGGAAACGATGACCACAAGCACGGATCGGACATCTTGCGCCGGGAACCCTCGCCGGCAATGAAAGCCGATGATACGGTGGCAGGCGAAGCGTGCGTGGAATATACGCGGCAGAATTCCTGTGGGAGGACCCATGTCGAATGCCTACACGATGGCGGAGATCGCGCGACTGGTAGGCGAGCCCGCGCGCGCCCACATGCTGCTTGCCTTGGCCGATGGGCGCGCGCTGCCCGCCGGGGAACTGGCCGCCTGCGCGGGCGTTGCGGCGCAAACCGCGAGCGGACACCTCGCGCTCCTCGAGCGCGCGGGCCTCGTCACGGCGGTGCGCCAAGGCCGGCATCGGTATTTTCGGGTGGCCTCCTCGGAGGTCGCGGCCCTGCTTGAAGCGACCCTTCTCGTTGCGAGCGGTACACGCCCCGGGGCCCTCTGTCCATCACGCGTCGATCCACTCCTGCAAGCCGGCCGCACCTGTTACAACCACCTCGCGGGGCGCTTGGGCGTTGCGCTCTGCGATGCGTTGCGCGACGCCGGGCGCATCACGCTCGGCGAGGACACCGCGTGCGTGACCGAGAGCGGGCTTGACCTCCTCGCGCGCTGGGGTCTCGATGTCGCACCCCTACGCCACCACCCCTACGGACGGACGTGTATTGATTGGAGCGAGCGCCGGGCGCATCTCGCGGGCCCCCTGGGGCGGGCGATCTACCGCCGGTGCCTCGCGCTCCACTGGATCGAAGGTCACCTCGACAGCCGGGCGGTGCGTGTGACGCCCGCTGGCCGCCAGGGCTTCATGCGCGTTTTCGGTCTTACGCTGGCACAAGAGACCAAACCTCGTCCTCCCCAAGACCGACAAAGGCCTGTTGAGTGACACGATGTCCCGCCCGTTGGGTCGGTCCCGCAGCGCCTTTCTCCTGGGGTTCGTATCGCGATTTCAGCGGGACCAAAGCCGTAGGGGGCGACCCGGCCAGGGTGATGAGTATTGTCTGTGGTTTTTCCGAATCGAAGCGGTGAACAGGACAGAAGGACGAGATCTCCGTGGACGGCCGTGGGTGGTCCCCGGGAATTTTGTAATTTCCTCAATCGATGCCAATGGCGGCATAGGCTTCTATCCGACCTCCTACACGGACTTCAATAACATGCCGACGTGGTTCGCCACGTCCCTCGCGACGCGCAACAAAGCCCTGACCAATTGCTCATCCACCTCCATATCACCTTCGTACTCGGCCAAATTGCGTTTGCGGTGCGCCTGATCGAGTACACGCCACTGAGCATGGGGTAGGTCGATCGTATGCTGTAGGCACTGGAATACCACATATCGGTGTTCCGACCGGTAACCGCGAAAGCGTAGTGCTGCCAAGGCCAGCGCGTGAGCGGCGTTGTAAGCCAGATCGAAGCGGCTTTCGAGACTGAGTTCGTTCCGTTCCGCGTCTTCCAGGCGGCGCAGGGCTGAGTGCAGTAGCCCCCGGCATTCGGTTTCCGAAGGCGGCTCGGCCTTGAGCTGGCCGATACGCACGAGGTTATCAAGCTGCGGGTGAGCCATTACCCTTGTCTATCAAGACCAAGTGCGCGTCGGTCAGGACGCGGTTGAGAAACGGGTTGCCGGACGCCTTCCGATGCGCGAACTCCTGCGGCGTATACAGCATGGGGCTGATCTTGCGGTCCAACTCGGCTTCTACCGGGGCCAACGCCGAATAGATGTCCTCGAGGGTTACCGAGTCTGCGACGATGAGGATGTCGATGTCGCTGGTCGCGGTGTCCGTGCCCTTTGCCACGGAACCGTACACCCGGGCGAGGTCTATGCGGTCCGCCCATGGCGCAAGCGCTGCACCGATCGGCTCCGCGAGCGCCACGGTCTTGATCACCAGACCGCGCAGTTCCTCGAAGATCGGCGAGTCACGGTTTGCTTGGTAGTGCTTCTGGTTGCCGATGCGCTTCACCGTCACGAGACCGCTGGATGCAAGCTGCTTGAGTTCGCGCTGGACGGCACCCGATCCCGAGCCGGTCCGCTCGATCAATTCCGAGGCGTAAAAGCTGCGTCCGGACTGCCCGAACAGCAGCGCCAGCACGCGCTGCCGGGTGCTCGCGAATAGGGCATCGGCCAAGCTCGTGGGCGTGGACGCGCGCTTGGCCGCCTTCCGGCGAGCGGGTCGGGAATTCTTTGGAGCGGGAGTCGTACCCATATTGGGTAGTATACTGCCCAATATGGGTATTTCACAACGTGGTTATGACCACCCGTACCCTTCTGGAGATGAGAGAAGCCCAGACATCATGGGACCTCGCCATCCGCCGCGCGAAGGTTTTCACGCCCCGCTGGTTGAGTATCGATTTCAAGAACGGGTCCTGGGTCGGTGACTTCGGATGGATGCCCGACGAGCCGCGTCGGAAAGGGGATAAATTGGAGTGAATTGGAGTGAATGAGGAATCCAATTGCAACTCTTCCAACATGGCTCTGTCGAATTTCATGTGGGTTGACCCGCCATATGTGGATTGATCTTGGAGAAGTCGAGCTTCCCGGCGATCAAGAAGATCACGGTGCGGATGGTCGAGAACCGGCCATAGCCGCGGGCCTTGCGTTTGGCCGCCTG
>DAHWKH010000051.1 GCA_027343725.1 Acidiferrobacteraceae bacterium | reverse complement strand
GAAGGTCGCGAGGGGCGCGATCGCCCACAGCCTCGAGGAGGCCCTTCAGGTCCATGCCTTGGTGGGCTTTCCGGCGATCATCCGGCCCTCCTTCACGCTCGGCGGGAGCGGTGGCGGCATCGCCTACAATCGCGAGGAATTCGTGCAATTGTGCGAGCGCGGCCTCGAGGCCTCGCCCACCCATGAATTGCTCATCGAGGAATCGATCATCGGGTGGAAGGAATTCGAGATGGAGGTCGTGCGGGATCGCCACGACAATTGCATCATCGTGTGCGCGATCGAGAACGTCGATCCCATGGGTGTGCATACCGGCGATTCCATCACGGTCGCGCCGGCCCAGACGCTGACGGACAAGGAATACCAGCGCATGCGCGACGCGAGTATCGCGGTTTTGCGCGAGATCGGTGTCGAGACCGGGGGATCGAACGTGCAATTCGCGATCAACCCGAAAAACGGCGAGATGATCGTGATCGAGATGAACCCGCGGGTGTCGCGCTCCTCGGCCCTGGCCTCGAAGGCCACCGGATTCCCGATCGCCAAGGTCGCGGCCAAGCTCGCCATCGGGTACACACTCGATGAACTGCGCAACGACATCACCGGCAAGGCGACGCCGGCGTCGTACGAGCCGAGCATCGATTACGTGGTGACGAAGATCCCGCGCTTTACCTTCGAGAAGTTCCCCAAGGCCGATGCCTCGCTCACGACCCAGATGAAATCGGTGGGTGAGGTCATGGCCATCGGGCGCACCTTTCAGGAGTCGCTGCAAAAGGCCATGCGCAGTCTGGAGATCGACAGCTACGGGTTCGAGCCGCGTGTCGATGCCACGGGCGACGCCAAGAGCCGCCGCGACCGCCTGGTGCAGGAATTGAAAATTCCCGGCGCCGACCGCCTCTGGTATCTGGCGGACGCGCTGCGTTTCGGTTTCGCGATCGAAGAACTCCATGAGCTGACCGGTATCGACCCCTGGTTCCTGGCCCAGATCGGCGAGATCATCGATTGCGAGGGCGAGATCGAGGGGTGGCGCCGGGCGGGCCTCGAGGCCCTGCCGGCGGCCGCCCTGCGCGGCTGGAAGCGCCGGGGCTTTTCCGATCGGCGGATGGCGACCCTTTTGGGCGCAAGCGAGCAGGAGGTGCGCGCCTTGCGTCATCGCCACGGCGTGCGCCCCGTGTTCAAGCGCGTCGACTCGTGCGCCGCCGAGTTCGCGTCCGCGACGGCGTATATGTACTCGAGCTACGAACAGGAATGCGAGGCGGCGCCCGAGGCGCGCGACAAGGTCATCGTTCTGGGGAGCGGACCGAACCGCATCGGCCAGGGCATCGAATTCGATTACTGCTGCGTGCATGCTTCGCTTGCCTTGCGCGAGAACGGCTACCAGACGATCATGGTGAACTGTAATCCGGAGACGGTTTCGACCGATTACGATATCTCCGATCGCTTGTACTTCGAGCCGCTCACGCTCGAGGACGTGCTCGAGATCATCGATCTCGAGAAGCCGTTGGGCGTGATCGTTCAGTACGGCGGTCAGACCCCTTTGAAACTCGCCCGGGGACTGCAGGAGAGCGGCGCGCCGATCGTCGGGACGAGTCCCGCGTCCATCGATCTCGCCGAGGACCGTGGCCGCTTCCAAAATCTGATTGCCGATATCGGCCTCCTGCAGCCCCCGAACCGCATCGCGCGCACCATGGAAGAGGCCGTGGTGCTGGCCGAGGAGACGGGCTATCCGCTGGTGGTGCGCCCATCCTACGTGCTCGGCGGGCGCGCCATGGAGATCTGCCATAACCGCGAGGACCTCGAGGTCTACATGCGGCTCGCGGTCAAGATCTCGGCGGACTCGCCGATTCTGCTCGACCGCTTCCTCAGCGACGCCACCGAGGTCGACGTCGACGCGGTCGCCGACGGCGAGCAGGTGATGATCGGCGGGATCATGGAACATATCGAGGAGGCCGGTGTCCATTCCGGTGATTCGGCCTGTTCGCTCCCCCCGTTCAGCCTGACCCCGGCGGTGCAAGACGAACTCAGGCGTCAGACGGTGGCGCTGGCGAAGGCCCTGGGCGTCGTGGGGCTCATGAACGTGCAGTTCGCCATCCAGGGGGACGACATCTACCTCCTCGAGGTGAACCCCCGGGCCTCGCGGACGGTGCCGTATGTCTCGAAGGCCACGGCGCGGCCGCTCGCCAAAATCGCGGCGCGCGCCATGATGGGGATATCGCTCGCGCGGCAAGGGATGGTATCGGAGGTCATTCCTTCCTATTATGCCGTGAAGGAAGCGGTATTCCCGTTCATCAAGTTTCCGGGCGTGGACACGGTGCTTGGGCCGGAGATGAAGTCGACCGGCGAGGTCATGGGCGTCGGCCGCAGTTTTGGGGAGGCATTCGCGAAGTCGCAGATCGCGGCGGGCGCGGCTATTCCGCAGGGCGGGCGATTGTTCATCAGTGTCCGGGACGGGGACCGCGCCGCGGCCGTATGGGTCGCGCGCTATTTCGCGGAACGGGGGTTCGAGCTCTTGGCAACGCGTGGCACGGCGTCGGTCCTGGCGGCCGCCGGGCTCGAGGTGCGACCGGTCAACAAGGTGTCCGAGGGGCGGCCGCACATCGTCGACATGATCAAGAATGACGAGATCGATATCCTCGTCAATACGATCGCCGACAAGCAGAGCCTGGCGGATTCCTATCTCATCCGTCGCGAGGCCCTGCAGCACAAAGTGACGAATTACACGACCCTCGCCGCCGCGCGCGCGGCGTGCGAGGCCCATGGCAAGGTGCAAGAATTCGAGGTGCGCTGTTTACAGGATTTGCATAAGGAGATCCGGCATGACTAAAGTTCCTCTCACAGTGAGTGGCGCCGAGAAACTGAAGGCCGAATTGCATCGCCTGAAAACCACGGAGCGGCCGCGGATCATCCAAGCGATCGCGGAGGCGCGCGCCCATGGGGATCTCTCGGAAAACGCGGAGTATCATGCGGCCAAGGAACAGCAGAGCTTTATCGAGGGGCGTATCAGCGACCTCGAGATGAAGCTTGGAAACGCCCAAGTCATCGACCCGTTGACCGTGAACGCCGGCGGCCGGGTGGTCTTCGGGGCGACCCTCGATCTGTTCGAGGAGGAGGGCCAGCGGGAGGTCACCTACCAGATCGTCGGCGAGGACGAGGCCGATATCAACGGCGGCAAGATCTCCATCGGCTCGCCGATCGCCCGCGCCCTGATCGGCAAGGAATCGGGCGACGTGGTCGAGGTGCGCGTGCCGGACGGCACGCGTCAATATGAAATCCTCGACGTGCGCTACATCTGAACCGTCCGGGCACGCCACGGCGCGGGTCGCGGCGGCTTTGTGGATCGGCGGGCTGTGGGCGCTGGTGTTCGTGGTCCCGGTTCTCTTTTGGCGCCTGCCGTTGGCCGTGGCCGGCGGTATCGCCGGCATCCTGTTCGCGGTGTGGCAGGGGCTCGGTCTGGTCCTGGGCCTTGTGGTGGCGCGGGCGGTGAGCCGACGCGGCCGGCCGTGGCCGGCCATCGCCTGGACGGCATGGGGACTCGATGCGGCATTCGAGTGCGCGGTGCTGCCGATCATGGCGTTTCTGCGCTCCCGGCCGCGGTTTGGCCCGGGCCGCCCGACGTGGGACGTCTTTTTGGCGCTGCACGGGCTCGCCACCGCGCTCTACGGGGGCGAAGCCTTGCTCGGGATCGCGCTCGTCGCGTGGGCCCTGGAGGGGTGATGGCGCGCAATCGCTGGATGGCCGAGCATTTCTCCGACCCCTACGTGAAGCGGGCGCAAGCGCAGGGGTATCGCTCGCGCGCGGCCTTCAAGCTTGAGGAAATCGACGCCCGGGACCACGTGTTGCGTGCCGGGGACCTGGTGGCCGATCTCGGGAGCGCGCCCGGCGGTTTCGCGCAATACGCCGCGCGCCGCGTGGGTCCCGGGGGGCGGGTGGTCGCGGTCGATATCCTGCCGATGGCGCCGCTGTCCGGGGTCGACTTCATCCAGGGGGATTTCACCGACCCGGCGTGCCTCGCGCACGTGCGCGCGGCCCTCGGGGGCCCTGCAGACCTTGTAATTTCGGATATGGCCCCCAATATCAGTGGTATTGCCGCAGCCGACCAAGCGCACGCGATGGGACTTGCGGAAATGGCGCTTGAGTTCGCCGCGGCCTGTCTGGCAGCGGAGGGTCGTTGCCTGATCAAGGCGTTCCAGGGTGCCGGATTTCCGGAGCTTTTGGCCGAGATGCGGCGCCGTTTCAGTCGGGTGGCCACGCGCAAACCGCCTGCGTCGCGCCCCCGAAGCCCCGAGGTCTACCTCCTCGGAACCGGGTTGCGGCCTGTTGTGCCGGCGTCGGAGTCGTAGGAGAATGGCGGCAGGCGCGTTCTATGGGACGCACGAGGTCATATCTTGAATAATCTCGCAAAAAATCTCTTGCTATGGCTCATTATCGCCATAGTGTTGATGTCGGTCTTCAATAGCTTCGGCAATCATCGCCCCGCGGTTCATCCGATCGCGTTTTCGCACTTCATCAATCACGTGAAGCAGGGCCAGGTGGGCCGGGTGGTCATCAAGGGCCACCACATCACCGGTGTCACGAAGACCGGGCAGCGCTTTCAGACCTATGCGCCGACGGATTCGGGGCTCGTAGACCAGTTGTTGAACAACGGCGTGAGCGTGAGCGCGAAACCGCCGGCCCAGCAATCGCTTCTGCTCCAAATCTTCATCAACTGGTTCCCGCTGCTCTTGTTCGTCGGTGTGTGGATCTTTTTCATGCGCCAGATGCAGGGCGGCGGCGGCGGGCGCGGGGCCATGAGTTTTGGCAAGAGCAAGGCGCGCATGCTCACGGAAGACACGAACAAAGTGACGTTCGAGGACGTCGCCGGCGTCGAGGAGGCCAAGGAGGAGGTCAAGGAACTCGTCGAATTCCTGCGGGATCCGACGAAATTCCAGAAGCTCGGCGGGCGGATCCCGCGCGGCGTGCTCATGACCGGGAGCCCCGGCACCGGTAAGACCCTGCTCGCCAAGGCCATCGCCGGCGAGGCCAAGGTCCCGTTTTTCTCGATATCGGGGTCGGATTTCGTCGAGATGTTCGTGGGCGTCGGCGCATCGCGCGTGCGCGATATGTTCGATCAGGCGAAGAAGCACGCCCCCTGCATCATTTTCATCGATGAGATCGACGCCGTCGGGCGCCAGCGCGGCGCCGGCCTGGGCGGCGGCCATGACGAGCGCGAGCAGACCCTGAACCAATTGCTGGTCGAGATGGACGGTTTCGAGGGCAGCGAGGGCGTGATCGTGATCGCCGCCACGAACCGGCCGGACGTTCTGGATCCGGCGCTCCTGCGTCCGGGCCGCTTCGATCGCCAGGTGTTCGTGCCGCTGCCGGACATTCGCGGGCGCGAGCAGATCATCCGCATCCATATGCGCAAGATCCCGGTCGCCGACGACGTCGTGCCGAGCATTCTCGCGCGCGGGACGCCCGGGTTCTCGGGCGCGGACCTCGCGAACCTCGTGAACGAGGCGGCCTTGTTCGCCGCGCGCGGCAACAAGCGGCTGGTGGAGATGCAGGATTTCGAGCTCGCAAAGGACAAGATCGTGATGGGCGCCGAACGGCGTTCGATCGTGATGCCGGAGAAAGAGCGCGTGAATACCGCGTATCACGAGTCCGGGCACACGGTCGTGGCGCGGGTGTTGCCGAACACGGATCCGGTCCACAAGGTCACCATCATTCCGCGCGGGCGGGCGCTGGGCGTGACCATGCAGCTGCCGACCGAGGATCGCTACAGCCATGATCGCGAGTACCTCCTCTCGACCATCGCGGTGCTGATGGCGGGGCGCATCGCCGAGGAGGTGTTCATGCATCAGATGACCACGGGAGCGGCCAATGACTTCGAGCGCGCGACCGAGCTCGCGCGCAACATGGTCAGCCGCTGGGGCATGAGCGATCGTCTGGGGACCCGCGTCTACGGCGAGAACCAGAGCGAGGTGTTTCTCGGGCGTGACGTCACCACACACAAGAACTTGAGCGACGCCACGGCGCAGTTGGTGGATGCCGAGATCCGCCGCATCGTCGACGAGCAGTATGCGCGGGCGCGGCGCATCATCGAGGAGAACAAGGACAAAGTGGAGATGATGGCGGGCATGCTTCTCGAGTGGGAGACGCTCGATACCGATCAGATCAACGACATCATGGAAGGCCGCAAGCCGCGCCCGCCGTACGGCTTCAGCGACCCGACCGCCGATGGCGACAGGAGCGACCGGACCCCCGATCGCGCGCCCGTGAAGCCGCGCATGGATACACCGGCCGGCGAGTCCCGGTAAGGTCGCATGGTGACGAAGGCCGCGTCGTCCTGGCTTTTGCCGGAAGGCCGCGTGGCCGTCATGGGCATTCTCAACGTGACCCCCGATTCGTTTTCGGACGGGGGCCTGTTTGTCGATCCCCGCAAGGCCTCGCAGCACGCCTTCGACCTCATCGCGGCCGGTGCCGACATCATCGACGTGGGGGGCGAATCGACGCGCCCGGGTGCGTCGCCGGTGACGCGCGACGAGGAGTGCGCGCGCGTGCTCCCGGTGATCACCGCCATTCGCGAGCGCTCCGAGATCCCGATCTCGGTCGACACGTCGGACCCGGTCGTCATGGCAGAGGCGGTGGCGGCCGGCGCCGACTTCATCAATGACGTGCGCGCGCTCACCCGCCCCGGCGCACTCGCCCAGGCCGCGGCCTTGGGCGTACCGGTCTGTCTGATGCATTCGCCGGCCGAGCCTGCCATTATGCAGGTACGGCCCCGGTACGCCGATGTCGTCGCCGAGGTCCGGCGGTTTTTGTCCGATCGCATGGCGGCGTGTCTGGCCGCCGGCATCGCGCAGGAGAAGATCGTGATCGATCCGGGGTTCGGGTTCGGAAAGACCCTGGTGCACAACCAGGCGCTGATGCGGGCCCTGCCGGAGTTCGCGGCGCTCGCCCCGGTCTTGATCGGCGTCTCACGCAAGAGCATGGCCGGCGACCTCCTGGGTCTCGCCGTCGGTGAGCGGTTGCAAACGAGCATCGCCCTGGCCTTGGCCGGGATCCGAGGCGGTGCGCGGGTGGTGCGCGTCCACGACGTCCGCGAGACGGTGGCGGCGGTGCGTACCTGGGAGTGGATATTCGAACCCAAGGAGCGGGTGACGTGAAGCGGCGCTATTTTGGCACGGACGGGGTGCGTGGGCGCGTGGGCGAGGAGCCGATCACCCCGGAGAAGGTCTTGAAGCTCGGCTGGGCCGCGGGCCGTGTCCTGTTGGCGAAGGGCGCGGACCGCGGGAACGTCCTGATCGGCAAGGATACGCG
>DAHWKH010000050.1 GCA_027343725.1 Acidiferrobacteraceae bacterium | reverse complement strand
ATGGCAGGCATAGGTTTCGCGCTGCGCAAGCTCATGCGTCACAACGACTATCTTGGCATCGTGCGTGCCTACTCCTACGCTGGCATCATCAGCGCGGGACCATGGGTCGTGTCCATCCTCGGTGTCATATTTCTGGGTTTCCTCAGCGAAAATCACGTCTTTCCCCCGCGTCTCATAAGCGAATTCCAGACCTCTGTCACCTATCTGATCGCGACCAGCCTGATCTTCTGCGGAATCTGGCAACTCGCTTTCACGCGTTACGTCGCTGACCGGATCTTCGATCGCGAGCATGACCGCGTGCTGCCCAATCTGAATGGCTTGCTGGTGGTGGCCATGGGCAGCGCCTTCGGACTCGCGGCCATCGTGATGCTCTTTGTGTTCTCGGGGACGGGATTGGTCTACCGCTTACTTATGATCGCGCTCTTTGGCCTGCTCACCGGCATCTGGGTGGTGGCGGTCATGCTCACGGGTCTAAAACACTACCGTGCCATTGTGGCAAGCTTCGCCGTTGCCTATGGCGCCACGCTTGGCATCGGACTCATGATGCGGCCCTTCGGCCTGGTCGGCCTGTTGTTCGCCTTCCTGCTCGGCCAGTGCCTGCTGCTTGTCGGGCTCCTCGCTACGGTCTACCGCGACTATCCGTCGCCGAATTTCCTGGCCTTCGATTTCCTGAGGCCCGGACGCATGTATCCCTCGCTGCTGGCCTGCGGATTTCTGTATAACGCAGCAATATGGGCGGACAAGTTCGTGTTTTGGTTCACGCCGGGCACCAGCCAACCGGTGATTGGCCCGCTGCGCGCGTCGGCCATATATGATCTCCCGATCTTTCTCGCTTATCTCGCTATCATTCCGGGTATGGCGGTATTTCTCATGCGTGTCGAGACCGATTTCGTTGATTACTACGATCGGTTCTATGAAGGCGTGCGCGAGGGCGCAAGCCTCTCGTATATTCGCAACATGCGAAACGGCATGGTGACAAGTGCCAAGACCGGCATCTTCGACATCATAAAGCTCCAGTCTCTCACCACGATCCTGGCGTTCGTGGTCGGGCCCGCGGTGCTGAGGACACTGGGTATCTCACTCCTCTATGTACCGCTATTCAAGATCGACGTCGTCGGCACGAGCCTCCAGGTGGCGCTCATGGGAATTCTCAATATCTTCTTCTATCTCGATCGTCGCGCGCGCGTGGTGGAGCTCGCCGCGATGTTCCTTGTGCTCAATCTCGGGCTCTCAATCCTCAGCACGCACCTCGGCCTTTACTTCTACGGGTATGGCTTCTCTCTGTCGCTACTCATCTCGGTGCTCGTAGGCTTGGTATGGCTCGACCAGGACATGGAAGCCGTCGAATACCAGACCTTCATGCTGCAGCCCTGGACCCATCACAAAGGGCGCCATGGGGCCCGCGCTGCATCAGGGGAGAATGCTGCCTAACCAGGGAAGACGGGCGGGGCATGGGGGCCCGACCCAGGCGTTTGCCTCCCCGGTTCGGCAGACGGTCTTCCCGGACCAGGGCGACATGGGGCCCAGCTCCCAGGGCGGGGGGCGGCCCTGGAAGGGCCGAGGGCGCTGCGTACGGCGATTGCGCAGCTCCCGCTCAGATCATGTTTCGTAACCCTGGGGATTGCGCTCTTGCCAACGCCATGCGTCTCCGCACATGGCGTCGAGATCATGGACGGCCTGCCAGCCGAGAAGCCGGCGGGCGGCCGACACGTCAGCGTAGCATTGGGCCACGTCCCCCGGTCGACGGGCCACAATCTCATAGGGTATCGGGCGCCCGCAGGCTTGGCCGAACGCCTTGACCACCTCCAGTACCGAGTAGCCGTGGCCGGTCCCGAGATTCACGGTGAGCATCCCCGGGTGGGCCTGGAGATAGCGCAGGGCCGCGACGTGCCCCAAGGCCAGATCCCTGACGTGAATATAGTCGCGCACACCCGTACCGTCCGGAGTCTCGTAGTCAGCCCCAAAGACGCGTAGGACCGCCTCGCGGCCGACTGCGACGCGGCAGATGTAGGGGACAAGATTGTTGGGGACGTCTTGGGGATCCTCGCCCAAAAGGCCACTCTCGTGGGCCCCGATCGGGTTGAAGTAGCGCAGCCGCGCGATCCGCCATCGAGGGTCAGCGGCCACGAGATCAGAGAGCATATCCTCGATCATGATCTTCGAGCGTCCATACGCATTGGTGGCCGCGCGCGGAAAGTCCTCGCGTATGGGGACACAGGCGGGATCGCCATATACTGTAGCCGATGATGAGAACACAAAGGTCCGGACGCCGGCCTTTTCCAGGGCGCGCAGCAGCGTGATCGTCCCTTGGACATTGTTTTCGTAATAGAGGAGCGGTTTTTGTGCCGACTCCCCAACGGCCTTGAGACCGGCAAAGTGGATAACGGCCTCGAAGGCCTGTTTCTCGAGGAGCCGGTCGAGGCCCGCGGCGTCGCGCACGTCACCCTGGACGAAGGTGGGAGGCGTCCCGACGAGCGCGCCGATGCGCTCCACCACTGCCGCTCGGCTGTTCGACAGGTTGTCCCATAAAACCACATCATGGCCGGCTTCGATAAGATTGACCGCCGTATGTGAACCGACATAACCCGTGCCCCCGGTCACCAGAACTTTCACATCACCCCCTATGGCGAAAATCGCACCCGAATCATCCTAGTGAAGGGCGTCGCTTGCAACAAGCGTTGGCGGCGATCTCTGGACCCGGGACCGGGCCGGGTTCAGGAGAGGGGGAGGGCACGGATCGACATCGCGGGGATACGCTTGGTGTCGCGGAACGCGCGATGATATAAGGATCCTCAGGCGACACAGGGGATGCGACGATCACATGCATGACCTCGAGGGCTGGGATCGGGAGAGCTACGCGCGTTTTGCGCCGCAGATCGTCTCGGCGCTGCGCGCGCTCGGGGAGGCCGTGGAGGCCTCGGGCCTGGAGAAAGACCTGATCGAGCTTCTCAAAATCCGTGTCTCGCAGATCAACGGTTGCGCGTTCTGCGTAGCGTTTCATAGCGAGAGGGCGCGCCAACTCGCCGTCACTCCGGCCAAGCTCGATGGGCTTGCGGTCTGGCGGGATGCCGGTCTCTACTCCCCTCGCGAGATGCAGGCCTTCGAATGGGCGGAGGCCCTGACGCGCATGGGCCATGACCCGCGGCGCGCGACCCGCTACGCCGAGCTCGCGCGCGCATTCTCGCGCCCGGAGATCGCGGCGTTGACGGCGGCCATCGGTCTCATAAACGCTTGGAACCGCATTGCCGGCGGTCTGGATTTCCCGGTCCCCGGCGCCTGAGACCGCCGGGTATCCTTATGCCCGATGGCAGGCGCGCGCGCCTCTGCCAGAGTGGGAGGTCTCTCATGTCTCGAGGGTCCTGTCGTGGAGCGGTTTCGCAACGGGCGTATCGATCGGCGCGCGGCCCTTCTCTGCGAGGCCGACGGCCGGGTCTCAGTGCACGGCGATGCCGTGCTCGAAGAGGCGCCTCTCGCCATCAGCGTGAACGGGCAAGCCTACGCCGTCATGATGATCACGCCCGATCATATCGAGGATTTCCTCGTGGGCTTTCTGTTCGCCGAAGGCCTCATCACCCAGGCGTGCGAGATCCACGCCTGGGAGACGGCCGCGGACCCCGAGGGCCTTGCCGTGTACGTTCAGCTCGCCGAGCGCGCGAGTGCCCGCGTCGCGGATCGGGCACGGCGCATGCCCGGTGCCAGCGGCTGCGGCTTGTGCGGCGTTCCGCAATGGGCCGGTCTCATGCCGCCGGATGTGCCCCACCCGCCGTTACAGCGTCTGTCCGTAGGCCGGATCCACGCCTGGCTTTCGCGCATGCAGGCCCACCAGCGCCTGAACCACGTGACCGGGACCGCGCATGGGGCGATTCTGGTGGGTGCCGAGGCATGCGTCGTGCGTGAGGACATCGGGCGCCACAACGCGGTCGACAAAGTAATCGGGTACGCGCTGCGCCATGGCTGGCGCCGCGAGGCGCTGCAATTGCTCGGCGTCTCCTCGCGACTCACGTTCGAGATCGTGCACAAGGCGGTGCGCATGGCGATCCCGACCGTAGCCGCCATTTCCGGGGTGAGCGCCCTGGCCCTGCGGGTCGCAGAAGAGCGCGGCATCACCCTGGTCGCTTACGCGCGCGAAGGGCGTCTCAGTGGTTACACGCACCCGGCTCGGATCCGCACGGGGTCGGATAATCATAGAGGCCCGCCTTCCGGGCATGAGCCTCGGCATCATAGTGCGGGTATAGAGGGTCGCGAACATCCAGGCCGTGAGGCCCACGGTCAGGAGGAAGAGCGGGATGTAGAGCACGAAGGTGACGGTGGGCCAGCGCTGGGCCGGTGAGCCGTCGAGTTCGAGCCACAACGTCAACAACGCAAGGATCGTGAGGCCTGCCAGGACCGAGATCGCGCCGTAGAGCTCATGGACCGGCCAGACCCTCTCGCGCACCCAGACGTAGGCGAGCGTGACGCACACGATCGCGAGACCGTAGGCGGCGAGGAAGCGACCGGGGGCGAAGGAGCGGACCTGGGGGTGATCAAGCGGGTGTTCGGGTTCGGTCGGTTTCATAAGGGGGCCGCGAGATAGACGAAGGTGTAGATCAGGATCCAGATGACGATCTGGAACAACCAGAAGAGCCGCAGATTCAGGAGGCGATACACGACATTCGGGTGGAACCCGAAGATCAGGATTTGGGCGATCATCACGATCATCCACACAACGCCAAGACCGATGTGCAGTGTGTGGTAGAGGACGAGTACGAAAACGATCGACAAATACCCGCTGCGCTCCGGCGTAATGCCGCGGGCGGCGAGCTTCAGGAAACTGTGCAGGCTCAGATAGACAAAACCGCCGCCCGCGAGCGATGCAAGCGCAAGTCCCAGGATCGCCAGGCGCGCGTGAGCACGCTTTTGGCCCGCGAGCACCAAACCGTAGGCGACTCCGCCCGAGAGCAGGATCACGGTCTCCCAGAACGCCGTCAACGGGTGCACAACACTTCGGCCCATGGGCGCGCCGGCCGCGTTCATGCGGTGACTCAAAACGATATCGGTCGCAAAGAGCGCGGCATAGATCATGGCGTCGTTCAGGAGATAGATCCAAAACCCATACGTGTGCGTGCCGATCTTGTCGTGCTGAGTGTCGTGTGTATCCCAGGCCCGGACCTCGGCGGATTCCCCGTTCGGAGGCGTCATGAGGACCCCTCCAGCGGGCCTCTCGGCTCGCTCGGAAGCGGCGCCAGGGGGCCATCGGGGGACGGGGCGCCTTGCCGGGACGGTCTCTGTTTTGCGATGCCAGCGGCCGGTTCCCAGCCCGGCTTGCGACCCGGAAACCCGGGTTCCCCGTCGCTGGCCCGGACGGCTTCCTCGATCCGGCGCACTTGCGAGGCCGGGAGCCGCTCGTCGGTGTCGTTGTCGAAGGCGCGGGCGATCGTCAGGAGGACGATGGCCCCAAGGGTCGCGGCACACAACCACCAGATTCGCCAGACGAGCCCGAAGCCCAAACCGAAGGTCAGGACACCGAAGACAAACGGCAGCGGGGTATGCCGCGGGATGATGATGTCGAAATAACGGTCGGGCTTGACCGCATCGAGCCCCTTGGCCCGCCGGAAGGCCTGTTCATCGTGGCCGTGGATCTCGGGGAGCAGGGCGTAGTTGTAGAGAGGGGGAGGGGAGGCCGCCGCCCATTCGAGGCTGCGCGTCGTGGCCCACGGATCGCGCCCCGCGGGGCGTTGCGCGCGCTCGCGGATGCCGGTGTAGAGTTGGCGGAGCAGCCAGTAGCTTGCCACGCAATAGCAGAAGATGCCGATCTCCTCGGTCACGAGCGGCCAGCGCCACTGCGTGAACGGGATATAATCCATGCGCCGCGTCATGCCCATGAACCCGAGGGCGTACATCGAGCCGAAGACGAGCACCGTGCCGGCGACGAAGAACCCGAACGCGCGCCGCCCGAGTGTGTCATCGAGATAGAAGCCGAAGACCTTCGGAAACCAGAACAAATACCCGCCGATGCTCGCGTACACGATCAGGAGCATCATCGAGTGGAAGTGGGCGATCAAAAAGACGCTGTTGTGCAGCGTGTAATCGATGGCCGGCATGGCGAGCATCATGCCCGAGAGCCCGCCCACGAGGAGCAGCACGAAGGCCCCGAGCGCCCAGAGCATGGGGGCCTCGAACCGCAATCGCCCGCGGTAGAGCGTGAGCGTCCAGTTGAACACTTTGACGCCCGTCGGGATGCCGACGAGCATGGTGGCGGCGCCGAAAAAGAGATTGACACCGGGGCCGGCCCCCATGGTGAAAAAGTGATGTAGCCACACCATCCACGACAGGCCGGCGATGGCGATTGCCGCGGCCGCCATGGTGGTGTAGCCAAAGAGCGGTTTCTCGGAAAAGGTGGGGATGATCTCCGAGACGATGCCGAAGGCCGGCAGGACCACGAAATACACCTCCGGATGGCCCCAGATCCAAAAGAGGTTGGTGTAGAGCATGAGGTTGCCCCCGAAGCTCGCGGTAAAGAAGTGGGTCCCGAGATACCGGTCGCAGGCGAGCAACAAGAGGGCCGCCTGGAGGACCGGGAACGCCGTGACGCCGATGACGCTCGTGCTAAGCGCGGTCCACGTGAAGATCGGCACGCGCGCCCAGCGCATGTGCGGCGCGCGCATTTTGACGATGGTCGCGATGATATTGATGGAGCTCAGGGTGCTGCCGAGGGCGCTCAGCTGCAGCGCCCACATCCAATAGTCGGTGCCGACGTCCGGGCTGTAGGGGAGTTCGGTCAGGGGAATGAGTCCCACCCAGCCGGCATGGGTGAAATCGCCGATGAACAGCGAGATCATCACAAGCCCGGCGCCGGCCGCGGTGATCGCGAGGCTCAAGGCATTGAGGTAGGGGAAGGCCATATCGCGGCTCCCGACCTGCAAGGGCACCAGGATGTTCAT
>DAHWKH010000138.1 GCA_027343725.1 Acidiferrobacteraceae bacterium | reverse complement strand
GGACGACGATCGCGACGGGTACTGCCAGGCGGCGGCCGACTATGAATCGGCCCGTGTGATCGCCGAACGCCTCGAGATCCCCTTACACGCGGTCAACTTCGCGCAGGAATACCGCGAGCGCGTCTTTCAGCGCTTTCTCGCCGATTGCGCCGCGGGGCTCACCCCGAACCCCGACGTGCTCTGCAACCGCGAGATCAAGTTCGACCTCTTCTGGGCGCACGCGCAGCACCTCGGCGCCGATCTCATGGCCACCGGCCACTACGCGCGGATCGCGCGCCGCGGGGATGCGCTGCGCCTGCTCGCGGGCTGCGATGAACAAAAAGACCAGAGCTATTTTCTTCACACCATAGCGTCCGAGGTCCTGCCCTACACGCGCTTCCCGATCGGCACGCTCTTAAAGGCCGAGGTGCGCGCGCGCGCATCCGCCCTGGGGTTTCCCAATGCCGCGCGCGCGTCCAGCAGCGGGATCTGTTTCATCGGCGAGCGACCCTTCCAGGCCTTCCTCAAGCGCTATTTGCGCGACGCCCCGGGGCCGATCGTGAGCGACACGGGCGAGCTCAAGGGCCACCACGATGGCCTCATGTACTACACCATCGGCCAGCGCCACGGACTCGGCGTCGGCGGGCCGGGGGCGGCTTGGTATGTCGCCGACAAACGCCTCGGCGACAAGGCGCTCGTGATCGTGCAGGGGCGCGAGCACCCGCGCCTTTATCGCAGCACCTGCCGCACCGGGGTCCCCTATTGGCTGGGCCCGCCCCCCGCGCTCCCCTGGCACGGACACGTCAAGATCCGCTATCGCCAGGCGCGGGAGGAGGCCTGGGTCGAGGGCGCGGCGGATGGCGGCCTGGACGTGCGCTTCGCGCGCCCGCAGCGCGCCGTGACCCCCGGGCAGTCGGCGGTCTTCTACGAGGGATCCTTGTGCCTTGGCGGCGCCCTCATCCGCGCCGAGGAGCCAGCGCCTCCCGCACCCGCGCCTTGAGCGCCGGCAGCAACTCGTCTGCAAACCACGGATTCCGGCGCAGCCAGTGATTGTTGCGCCCGGATGGGTGCGGCAGGGGCCAGAAGGCCTCATAATCGCGCCAGGCGCGCACGGTCTCGGTGAGCGACGCGCGTGCCTGGCGGCCCAGGTGATAGCGCTGGGCGTAGCCACCGATCAAGAGGGTGAGGACGATATGGGGCAGGGCGTGACGCAAGGGCGCAAACCACAAAGGCGCGCACTCGGCGCGCGGCGGGAGATCGCCGTGCGACCCGGAGCCGGGGTAGCACAGGCCCATGGGCACGATCGCCACCGTCGGGCCGTAGAAGGTGGCGCGGTCCAGGGCGAGCCACGCGCGCAGGCGCTCGCCGCTGCGATCGTTCCACGGGATGCCGGTCGCGTGCACGCGCCGCCCGGGGGCCTGGCCGATGATCAGGATCCGCGCCCGGGTATCGGCCTGGACGATGGGACGGGGGCCCAAGGGGAGATCCGCGCACGCCGAGCAGGCGCGGACCTCGGCCAGGACCCTCGCCAGAGAGGACTGCGAGGATGACGACACCGCGTAAGGATAACGGAAACCCGACAGCCGCGGCCAGACGCGGAAAGGAGACTTTGTGACAGACTTGACGGCGCTCTCGCCCCTTGACGGCCGCTACGCGTCGCAGACGCAGCCCTTGGCCCTTGTGTTCAGCGAGCTCGGGCTCATGCGCGCGCGCCTCAAAGCCGAGGTCGCCTGGCTCGTGACCCTGAGCGAGGCGCCCGGCATCCCCGAGCTTGCGCCCTTCAGCGCCGAGGATCAGGCCTTCCTCGCGGACGTGGCCGAGTGCGACGAGGCCGCGGGACGCGCGATCAAGGCCCACGAGGCCACCACCCAACACGACGTGAAGGCGGTGGAGTACTACCTGCGCAGCCGCCTCGCCGAGCGCCCGTCACTGGCCCGCGCCACCGAGTTCGTGCATTTCGCGCTCACCTCCGAGGACGTCAACAACGTCGCCTACAGCCTCATGGCCCGGGCCGGCCGGGACGCGGTCCTGGTCCCGGCGCTTATGCGCATCGAGGCGGCCCTCGAGGCCCTCGCGCACAGCGAGGCCGAACAACCGATGCTCGCGCGCACCCACGGCCAGGCGGCCTCACCCACGACCGTCGGCAAGGAAATGCGCGTGTTCGCGACCCGGCTTGCACGCGCCCTTGCGGCCATCCGCGCGACCGTCCTGCCGGCCAAAATGAACGGCGCGGTCGGCAACTACAACGCCCATTACGCCGCCTACCCGGACGTCGATTGGCCCTCGCTCGCCCGCTCGGCCCTGGCCCGCCTCGGACTCGCGCACAACCCCCACACGACCCAGATCGAGCCGCACGACGGCCTCGCCGAACTCTGCCACGCGCTCCTGCGCGCCAACACCATCCTGATCGATCTCTCCCGCGACTTCTGGGGGTATATCTCGCTTGGCTATTTCCGGCAGAAGACCCGTCCCGGCGAGGTCGGGTCCTCGACCATGCCCCACAAGGTCAACCCGATCGATTTCGAGAACGCCGAGGGCAACCTCGGTCTGGCCAACGCCCTCCTCGACCACCTGGCGACCAAGCTGCCGATCAGCCGCTTCCAGCGTGACCTCAGCGACTCGACGGTCTTGCGCAACCTCGGCAGCGCCTTCGGCTACGGCCTCCTCGCCTATAACGCCTTGGGACGCGGGCTTGGCAAAGTGGCCCCCGACCCCGCGCGCCTTGAACGCGACCTCGCGGATCACGTCGAGGTCCTGACGGAGGCGGTCCAGACGGTGATGCGCCGCTACGGGCTGGCCGGCGGCTACGAGAGCCTGAAGGCGTTGAGCCGCGGGCGCGCGCTCACGGCCGCCGATCTCGATGCCTTCATCGCGACCCTCGCGCTCCCGGAGGCCGTCAAGGCGGACCTGCGCTCGCTCACACCCGCGCGCTATCTCGGCAACGCCCCCGTCCAGGCCAGAACGCCCGATGACTTGAACAAGGAGGCGCGCGCCCCGACATAGCAGGGTATGCAATATAAAGACTACTACGCGGTCATGGGGGTCGAGCGCAACGCGAGCGCCGAGGACATCAAGCGCGCTTATCGCAAGCTCGCGCGCCAATACCACCCCGACGTCAGCAAAGAGCCGCGCGCCGAGGAGCGCTTCAAGGAGATCGGCGAGGCCTACGAGGTCCTGCGCGACCCGGAAAAACGCGCGGCCTACGATCAACTCGGCAGCCACTGGCACTCGAATCAGGACTTCACCCCGCCGCCGGGATGGCAGGCGGGCGGCGGGCCGCGCATGCACGGATTCGAGGATGTCCGCTTCAGCGACTTCTTCGAGAGCCTGTTCGGGGGCGCGCGCTCGCGCGCGCGCGGCGCCGATGAACACGCGCACCTGACGATCACGCTCGAGGAGGCCTTTCACGGCCTGACGCGCGCCATCCGCCTCACGGTGCCCGGGCGTGACGGCCAAGGCACGGTGCGCACCCTCAACGTCCGCATCCCCAAGGGCGTGCAACACGGCCAACAGATCCGCTTGGCCGGCCAAGGCAACCCGGGGAGCGCCGGGGCCGGCGACTTGTATCTCGAGATTGATATCGCGCCGCACCCGCTCTATCGCCTGGATGGCCGCGACCTCACCCTCACGATGCCGGTGACGCCGTGGGAAGCGGCGCTCGGGGCCAAGCTCAAGGTCCCGACGCTCGGGGGACCGGTGGAAGTGCGGCTGCCCGCCGGCTCGCAGACCGGCCAGAAACTCCGCCTCAAGGGGCGCGGTCTCGGGGGCACGAACCCGGGTGACCAGTACGTTCTCGTCGAAATCGTCAATCCGCGCGCGGATTCGGAGCGGGCGCGCGCGCTTTACCAGGACATGGCGCGCGAACTCGCGTTCGATCCGCGCGCCCATTGGGGGGCGTTATGAGCGATCTACTGCAGGGTGTGCTCCTGGACGAGTTCACGCTCCTGACGCGCACCGATCTCTGCGGGCATGGGCGGCTTGCGCCCGAGGAATTGGAGGTCCTCGCCGCGCTTGGGCTCGTGACCCCGCAGGACGCCGACCGCTATCCGGCCACCATGCTCGCGCGCGTGCGGCGCGCGGTGCGCCTCAAAAAGGGTCTCGAAACGGACTGGGAGACGGTCGCGTTGATCATGGATCTGCTTCAGGAGATCGAGGCCCTGAGGGCCCGCATCCGGCACCTGCAGGCCCACGAGGTGGCCGCATCCCGAACGCCACGGGAGCCGTCCTAAGGGCGCTTGCTGAGGCCCGGGATGCGGGATTCGGACAGCTGCGAGGCGACCGGATAACCGCAGCCGCAGCGCTCCTGTCCGGGCGCGATGGGGGCCGTGCAATGCGGGCAGACGGCGGGCGTCACCGGCGCCTGTCCAAACACGTGCCCGCAGGCACAGCGAGCGATGGTCTTGGGCACGGTCGCCGAGCACACCGGGCAGGTCTTGTCGCCCGCGGCCCGTTCCGGCGCCTTGGGCGCGCGCGTTTCCTGACGTTGTCCACCCGTGTCCGGGCGCGCGCGCGTTTCCTTCGGCGTGCCGGTTTCCGTCGCGGCGCGCGCTGCCGCGGGTGCGTGCGCTTCGCTCGCGGGCGCTTCGCTCGCGGGCATCTCGTAACGTGTGAGCTCCCGGCGCAAGACGTCGAGCTCGGCGCGCGCCATCACTTGCGAGCGCGTGTCGCTCGCGTGCGCCTGGCGCTCGGAGGCGGCGAGTTCCGCCTCCGCCTGCTCGATGCGCGCGCGCAGGTATTCCTCGTAGAGGCGGTCCTGGTCCTCCTGGGCCTCGAGTCCGCTCCCCTCGCGATAACCGCAGAACGGGCAGGCGTGCGCGTCGCGGGCGTATTGGCGGGCACAGGACGGGCACGCCTTGCGATAGAGTGTGGCAATGGATTCGTCTGTCATCAGACCTCCTGCCATCACACTATAACAACGGCTCAGACCGTTTTGAAGGCAACCCGTCGGCGGAAAGACACCGTCCACGCTCCGGCTTTCGGCGGAATCGCCTTGATCCCGGCGCGCGGCTTTTGCACACTGGAGGCGTCTCACAGCGAGGACTTCCCCATGTGCTTTTGTGAAAGCGACGCGGTCAAAATCCTCATCCACGTCAAGGCGCGCAAGCGCTTTCCGGGTATCCGCTTCGACGAGGAGACACTCGCCGGAGTGGCCGACGCCTTTGCGATTCGGACGACCGCCGACATCCGCGCCATGGATGACGAGGCCTTGCAGCGCCTGAGCACGGCCCTGCTCGCCTCCCTTCCGCCCAAGGCCCGCCCGGCCCTGTATCAAGAGGCAAGCTAAAGACCCCGATCGGCTCGTCTGAAGGGCCGATGCCGCCGTCGGGATCGGGACGTACCCTGGTTCCGATGGCGGGCATACTGCGGGAAGGACGCAACTGTTGCTGCATCACGAATGCGTCCTGCGTGGCCTTCCTGATCGACGGCGAGCGCTACTTCCGGGCGTTTTCGGACGCGGTGGCGGCGGCCGACGAGACGATCCTGATCACGGGTTGGGACATCGACAGCCGCACGCCGCTCGCGGGCGGCCACAGCGCGCCCTTGTGGGCCTTTCTCGATGACCAGATCCGGCGCAAGCCGGCCCTCGAGGCCTACCTCCTCAGCTGGGACTTTTCCTGGCTCTTCGCCCTCGAACGCGAGCCGTTTCCGGCCTTCAAGCTCGG
>DAHWKH010000130.1 GCA_027343725.1 Acidiferrobacteraceae bacterium | reverse complement strand
GGGTCGTCGCCCAGCTGCTTCAGGCCGAGGGACACCCGGTTGCGTTCGCGATCGAACCGCAACACCTTGGCCTCGACCTCGTCACCGATATTGAGCATCTCGGACGGGTGCTTGACGCGTTTCCAGGCAAGGTCCGTGATGTGCAGGAGACCGTCGACCCCGCCGAGATCGACGAACGCGCCGTAATCCGTCAGGTTCTTGACGACCCCCTTGACCACCTGCCCCTCTTCGAGGTTGGCAAGCAGTTGATCGCGCTCCGCCGAGATCTCGTTCTCGACGATCGCGCGGCGCGAGACCACGACGTTATTGCGCTTGCGGTCCAGCTTGATGACCTTGAATTCGAGTTCCTTGCCTTCGAGGTAGGAGGGATCGCGCACCGGACGCACGTCCACGAGCGACCCCGGCAAGAATGCGCGGATGCTGTCGATGGCGATCGTGAAGCCGCCCTTGACCTTGCCGGTCATGACACCGGTCACGACGCTTTGTTTCTCGAAGGCCTCTTCGAGCACGTCCCAGGCCTTCACGCGGCAGGCCTTTTCGCGCGACAAGCGGGTCTGGCCGAACCCGTCCTCCATGTACTCGATCACGACCTCGATCTGGTCGCCGACCCTGACCCCGACCTCGCCATTGGCGCCGCGGAACTGCTCCGCCGGTATCACCCCTTCCGATTTGAGTCCTGCATTGACCACCACGACTTCGTCGTCGACGTGGACGACCTCACCCGTAATGAGGCTCCCGGGGCGCATCTGGCACGACTGCATGCTCTCTTCAAACAACTCGGCAAAGCTTTGGCTCATGTATCTCTCTTGGTCAAGGCCCCAAAGGGGCGTCATCCTCGCGCACGAGGGTTGAAATTGGATTCCGGGGGGTGATCTAGGTGCCGAGGCGCTTTCTGGCCAAGACCAGGACCCGTTCGATCACGTCCTGGAGGCCGAGCGCCGAGGAGTCCAACACTTCGGACCCGAGGGCCGGCCTCAAGGGCGCGACAGCGCGTTGTGCATCTCGCTCATCCCGCTCCCGAATCTCCCGTATAAGCTGCGAGAGCGTAACACCGAAGCCCTTGGCCTTCAACTGATCATAGCGCCGCTTGGCGCGCACCTCGGCGCTCGCCGTCAGGAAGATCTTGAGAAAGGCGTCCGGGAACACGGTACTACCCATGTCGCGCCCGTCGGCGACGAGCCCGGGCGCCCGGCGCGCGGCCTTCTGGCGGGCCAATAGCGCGACACGCACCCCCGGCAGGACCGCGATCCGCGAGGCGGCCTCCGCGGTCTTCGGCGCGCGCAGCCTCGCCGCGCACTCCCGCCCGTTCAGGGTGACCGCGAGGTCCTCCCCCGCGGGGGCCGGCGCAAAACGCAGGTCCAGGGTGCCGGCGAGCGCCTCGAGACCGGCCTCATCGTCGAGGGCCACGCCGGCCTCGAGCGCCGCGACCGCGAGCGCCCGGTACACCGCCCCGCTGTCCAGGTAGTGCCAACCCAGGGCCAACGCGACCGCCGCCCCGACGGCGCCTTTCCCCGAGCCCGAGGGCCCGTCGATCGCCAGGACCGGGATCACGAGGTCTCGACCGTGAGATCGAAACCGAGCGCCCGGGCGTCCTCGACGAATCCCGGAAACGAGGTCGCGACATTGCGGCAATCGCGCACCACGACCGGCCCGTCGGCGCACAGCCCGGCGACCGCGAAGGCCATGGCGATGCGGTGATCGCCCCCCGAATCGATGACGCCCCCGCGCACCGGCGAGCCCGTGATCGCAAGCCCGTCCGGGTACTCCTCGACCGTCACCCCCAGTGCCCGCAAGCCGCGCGCCATGACCAGCAGGCGATCGCTTTCCTTGACCCGCAACTCCGCGGCCCCGTGCAGGATGGTGGTCCCCTGCGCACAGGCGGCGGCCACGAAAATCGCCGGAAACTCATCAATCGCAAGCGGCACGAGTTCCGGGGGGATGACCACACCGCGCAGCGGCTGGGCGCTCACCGTGAGATCCGCGACCGGTTCCCCGCTCACATGGGTTTCGCCATGGACGTCGATCTGCGCGCCCATGGCGCGCAGGATCGCGATCACGCCCGTGCGGGTCGGGTTCATGCCCACGCGCGTCAACACCACGCGCGAACCCCGGCGGATGCTCGCCGCCACCAGGAAAAAGGCCGCGGACGACAGGTCGCCCGGCACCTCCCAGGCCCCCGCCCGCAGGGCCCCGGCGTTGCCGGTCAGACGGACCTCGCGGCCGGCGCGCGTCACCGGATAGCCGAAACCCGCGAGCATACGCTCGGTGTGATCGCGGCTCGGGGCGGGTTCGATCACCTCGGTGGACCCGCGCGCCGTCAGGCCGGCCAACAGGATCGCCGACTTCACCTGGGCGCTGGCCACGGGCAGGGCATAGCGGATGGCGGTGAGCGCGCCGGTGCCGCGGATTACGAGCGGGGGCCGACCGTTCGGCCCGGTGGTGATATCGGCGCCCATGAGCCGCAACGGGGCCGCCACGCGCTCCATGGGCCGTTTCATCAGGGATTCGTCGCCCACGAGGCGGGTCGCGAACGATTGGGCGCTCAAAAGCCCGGCCAAAAGCCGCATGCTGGTCCCGGAATTGCCGAGATCGAGCGGCCCCGAGGGGGCCTGCAGGCCGCGCAGACCCACCCCCTGGACCGTGAGGCGCCCGCCCTCGGGGCCGGTCATCGCCACCCCGAGGGCGCGCAAGGCGCCGACCGTCCCGAGCACGTCCTCGCCCTCCAGGAGCCCGCTGACAACGCTCTGACCCTCGGCGAGCGCCGCCAGGATCACCGCGCGATGGGAGATCGATTTGTCGCCGGGCACCCGGATCGTGCCCTGCAAAGGGCCTGCGGCCCGGACCCGATAATCGATGCGCGTCACGCCGGGCCTCGTGTCTTCAAGGTCTCCTGGAAGTCGCGGGCGCGGGCAAAGGCCTCCGCGAGCGCCGCCGGCCGTCCCTCGGCCAGGGCCTCGCCATAGGCCGCAAGGCGCTCCCCGTATGCGGCCAGGACCGGCCCGAGCACGTCGGCGTTGGCCGCGCAGATGTCCCGCCACATCACAGGATCGCTGCCGGCGATGCGCAGGAAATCGCGAAGCCCGTCGCCGGCGAACGAATAGAGGTCACGCGCGCGCGCCTCATCGGCCAAAAGCCCGGCGCAGGCGAACGCGAGGAGATGCGGGAGATGACTCGTGTACGCCGCGATCCGGTCGTGATCGGCCGGGCTCAAAAGCCGCACGTGCGCCCCGAGCGCCTCCCACAGTCCGCGCACGCGCGCAAGGGCCGCCTCATCGTGGCCGGGCATCGGCGTCAAGGCCACGACCCGCCCGGTAAAGAGGTCGGCACGGGCCGCCGCCGCCCCCGAGCGCTCGCTCCCGGCGAACGGGTGGCCGGGTATGAAGCCGCGCAGTCCCAGGGCCTGGGCGGCCTGCGCGACCGGCTCTTTCACGCTCCCCATGTCGCTGACCACGGTGCCGGCGCGCAACCCGGGGGCGAGCGTTGCCAGCAGTCCCGGCAAGGTCCCGACCGGGGTCGCCAGAACCACGAGGTCGGCGTCGATGTCGGCCAGTGTCGCCGCCTCGCGGTCGATGAAGCCGCGCGCGCGCGCGATCTCCAGGGA
Organism: Acidiferrobacteraceae bacterium; assembly: GCA_027343725.1. Lineage (GTDB taxonomy): Bacteria > Pseudomonadota > Gammaproteobacteria > Acidiferrobacterales > Acidiferrobacteraceae > Acidiferrobacter. Next base: position 6,496 of record DAHWKH010000130.1, on the reverse strand, counting down.
CTCCCGGTCGGTGTCGAATCCGACGATCTCCGAGACGCAACCCGCCGCGCGCGCGGCCGCGGCGAGCGATGCACCCATGAACCCGACGCCGATGATCGCCAGACGCGGCCTCATGGGGCCCGCAGCTCCGCGAGCGCCGCGAGAAAGCGGGCGTTGTCCTGCGGCCGCCCCACGGTCACGCGCAGGTGCCGCAGGAGGCCATAAGGCTTGAGCGGGCGCACGATGACGCCCTTGCGCAAGAGCCCCTGATAGACCCTGGCCGCATCGCCCACCTCCACGCACAAGAAATTGCCGACCGAGGGCAGGACCGGAAGGCCCGCGGCCGTCAAGGCCGCGCGCAGGCGCTCACGTTCCGTGCGATTGAGGGCCGCCATGTTCGCCGTGTGCTCACGGTCCTCGAGCGCCGCGCACGCCGCCGCCTGGGCGATGGTGTTGACGTTAAAGGGTTGGCGCAGGCGATTCATGAGTTCCGCGACGGGCGCCGCCGACACCGCGTAGCCGACGCGCAAGGCGGCCAGCCCGTGGATCTTCGAGAACGTGCGCGCCACCACGAGGTTCGGGTGGCGCGCCGCGAACGCCAGGCCGTCGGGATAACCGGCCTCGCTCACGTACTCCCGGTAGGCCTCGTCCAAAACCACGATCGTACTGGCCGGGCAGCGGGCCAGGAAGCCCGCGAGCGCCTCCTCGGCAAACCACGTGCCGGTCGGGTTGTTGGGATTCGCGAGGTACACAAGCCGCGCGCTCGTGCGGACGACGGCCTGCGCGAGCGCCGGCAGGTCGTGGGCGTAATCGCGGGAGGCCACGCGCACGACCTCGGCCCCGATTCCGCGCACGCTGATCGGAAACGCGGCGAAGGCATACTCATCGCATACCGCGCGGTCCCCGGGGCTCAGAAAGGTCCGCGCGGCGAGTTCCAGGACGTCGTTCGAGCCGTTGCCGAGCGTGATCTGGCTCTCGCCCACGCCGTGAATCCGCGCGAGCGCGCGCTTCAAGGCAAACGCACCCCCGTCCGGGTAACGCCCGAGTTCGGCGAGCGCCTGCTCGGCCGCAGCGCGCGCGCGCTCGCCCGGTCCGTAGGGGTTTTCGTTCGAGGCGAGCTTGACGGCATCGCGGATTCCGAGCTCGCGCTCGAGCTCACTCACGGGTTTCCCCGGCTCGTAGGGCACAAGCCCGCGGACACCGGGGGCCGCCAGGATCAAAGGCTCACAGGCCATCACCACCGCCTCCTCAGAGCGCCTGGGGATAGGAACCGAGCCGCTTCACGATCCGCCCGTCGCGCGTGAGCTCGGCGAGCGCGTCGCGGATCCCGGCGTCCTGTTCATGCCCGGCGATATCGACGAAAAACACATACTCCCACAAGGCGCGGCGCGCGGGGCGCGATTCGATGCGCAAAAGGCTGATGGCGCGGCGCGCGAACGGTTCGAGCAATTCGTGCAGGGAACCCGCGCGATGGGGTGCCGTCAGGACGAGGCTCGTTTTATCGGTCCCGGTGGCCGGCACGGGCGTGCGTCCGATCACGAAAAACCGCGTGGTGTTGTCGGGGGTGTCCTCGATGTTGGACGCAAGGACCGTCAGCGCGAACCGCCGCGCCGCCTCGAGCGAGGCGATGGCCGCGAGCCCCGGCTCCGCGGACGCACGGCGCGCCCCCTCGGCGTTGTTCGCAACCGCCACGAGCTCGGCGTCGGGCTTGTGCGTGGCGATCCAGGCGCGGCACTGGGCGAGCGCCTGGGGGTGGCCCGCGATCCGGCGGACATCGGCAAGCGCCGGGGAGTGCGCCAGCAACTGATGGTGCACGCGCAAGAGCACCTCGCCGACGATGGGCAGGGGCGAAGCCAGCAGCAAGTCATGGGTATGGGTGACGATCCCTTCGGCGGAATTCTCGGCCGGCACCACCCCGAAATCGCAGACCTCGGCCTCGACGGCGCGAAACACCTCCGCGATCGTGGGCAGGGGCACCGCGTCGACCGCCTCACCGAAATGCTTGCGCAGCGCGCCTTCCGTGAAGCTGCCCTCGGGCCCGAAATAGGCCACGGATAATTTGTGCTCCAGGGCGAGACACGCGCCCATGATCTCGCGAAAGATGCGCAGCACGTCGTCCTCGGACAAGGGCCCCTGGTGGCGCGCGCGCACGCGCTCCAGGACCTCGCGCTCGCGTTCCGGGCGATAGAAAACCGCCCCGCCGCCGCCTTCCTGCTTGATGCCCGCGATCGCCTGGGCGTGGCCCGCGCGCTCGGCCAGCAGGCGCTGGATCTCTTCATCCACGGCATCGATCCGCGCGCGGTATTCCCGCAGGCGCCATTCCGGGTCGTCGGGACGCTCGGCCATCGCCTAGGTTCCGATGCGACGCACGGACAAGACGCCCGGGATCCGGGCGATGTGCGCGTACACGTCGTCCGGCAGGGCGCTGTCGAGATCCACGAGCGTGTAGGCGAGATCGCCGCGCGACTTGTTGACGAGATTGTGGATGTTGAGCCCGGCGCGCGCCATCGCCGTCGAGATCTGCCCGACCATGTTCGGGACGTTCGCGTTCGCGACCGCGAGCCGGCACACGCCCTCGCGCGCGGCCGTCACATCCGGGAAATTCACCGCGTGCCGCACGTTCCCGTGCTCCAGAAAGTCCCGGAGCTCGTCGGCCACCATCACCGCGCAATTCTCCTCGGCCTCGCGCGTCGAGGCGCCGAGGTGCGGCAGGGCCACGACCTTCGGGTGGCCCTTCAGGCGATTCGACGGGAAGTCGCACAGGTAGGCGTGCAGCCGCCCGGCGTTGAGCGCCGCCACCACCGCCTCTTCGTCGACGATGCCCTCGCGCGCGAAGTTCAGGATCGTGGCGTCCTCTTTCATGAGGGCGATGCCCTGGGCGTCGATCATGTTGCGCGTCGCCTCGATGAGCGGCACGTGGAGGCTCACGAAATCGACTTGCCGCAGGAGCTCCGCGACGCTTCCGGCCTTGCGCACATCGGCCGACAGCTGCCAGGCGCCCTCGACCGTCAACTCCGGATCGAAGCCGATCACCTTCATGCCCAGGGCGAGACCGATATTGGCGACCATGTGACCGATCGCCCCCAGGCCCACCACGCCGAGCGTGCGCCCCGGCAGCTCGAAACCCGCGTAGGCCTTTTTCCCGGCCTCGACCGCGGCGTGGATCTCGGCGTCCGAGCCTTCGAGACGCTCGGCGAATTCCCAGGCGCCGCGCAGGTTGCGCGCGGCCAGCAAGAGGCCCGCCACCACCAATTCCTTGACGGCGTTGGCGTTGGCGCCCGGCGCGTTGAAGACCGGGATGCCCCGCGCGCTCAAGGCCGCGACCGGGATGTTGTTGACCCCGGCGCCGGCGCGGCCCACCGCCTTCAGGGTCTCGGGCAGGGGCATGTCATGCATGCGAAACGACCGCAACAGAATCGCATCCGGATCGCCGACCTCGGACCCGACCACGAACCGCTTCGGATCGAAGCGTTCGAGACCGCGTTGCGAGATGTGATTGAGCGTCCGGATCCGAAACATCAGCCATGCCTCCGCGCGAAATCGCGCATGAAGACAACGAGCGCCTCGACGCCCTCTTCGGGCATCGCGTTATAGAGGCTTGCGCGCATGCCGCCCACCGACCGGTGACCCTTCAACTGCAAAAGCCCGGCCTCCTTGGCCTCCTGGAGGAACGGTGGATCGAGGCGCGCGTCCTGGAGGGTGAACGGGATGTTCATCCACGAGCGGCAGGAGGCTGCGACCGGGCAGGCGTAGAACCCGCCGGACTCGGCGATCGTCGCGTACACGCGCGCCGCCTTGCGCTCGTTGACCGCGGCGATCCCCGCGAGCCCGCCCCGGCTTTGGAGCCAATCGAACACGAGCCCCGCGATATAGATCGGATAGGTCGGCGGGGTGTTGTACATGGAGTCGTTGTGGGCGTGCACCGCGTAATCGAGCAGGGTCGGGGTGCCGGAAAGCGGCGCGCCCAGCAAATCCTCGCGCACGATCACGACCGTCAGGCCCGAGGGACCGATGTTCTTTTGCGCGCCGGCGTAGATGAGCCCGAAGCGGCCGACGTCCAACGGACGCGACAGGATGGTCGAGGACATGTCGGCGACGAGCGGCACGCCGTGCGTCTCGGGAATGAATCCGAACTCGACGCCGCCGATCGTCTCGTTCGGCGTGTAATGCACGTAGGCCGCGTCCCGGCGCAAGCGCCAGCTGCGCGGGTCCGGGATGTCGGTGTAACGGCCCGCCTCCCCGCTCGCCGCGACGTTGACCTCGCAAAACTTGCGCGCCTCCTGGATCGCCTTGCGCGACCACTGGCCGGTATCGAGATAATCGGCCCCCGCGCGGCCGCGCAGCAGGTTGATCGGCACCATGGCGAATTGCAGGGAGGCCCCGCCCTGCAGGAACAGGACCTTATAGCCCTCGGGGATGCCCAGGAGGGATCGGAGTCCGGCCTCGGCGTGGGCGGCGATCTCCAGGAACTCCCGGCCCCGGTGGCTCATCTCCATGACCGACATGCCGCTGTCGCGCCATTCGACGAGTTCGTCCCGGGCCTTTTCCAGCACCGGCCGCGGCAGGGTGGCCGGCCCCGCGCCGAAATTATAGATCCGTGTCATGATCGTTATCCGCCGTCTCGCCGCCGTTCTCGCCTTCGCCCAAGATCGATGCCTCCTCGATTTTTTCAAGTCCTACCAGATGCTCGTCCGGCCCAAGACCCATCAAGCGCACGCCTTGCGTGTTCCGCCCGGTCATGGAGATCTCCCGCGCGCGCATGCGGATGAGGCTGCCCGCATCCGTGATCATCATGACCTCGTCGTCCTCGCCGCTCAACACCGCCCCCACGATGCGCCCGTTGCGCTGCGTCACCTGCATGGCGATCACGCCCTGGCCGCCGCGATTGTGGCAGGGGAACTCCGCGACCGGCGTGCGCTTGCCGTAGCCGTTCTCGGCCGCCGTCAGCACCGCCGGATCGGTCATCCCCGAATCGAGAATCAAGAGCGAGACGACGCGCTGGCCCTCGCGCAAGGCCATGCCGCGTACCCCGCGGGCGTTGCGTCCCATCGAGCGCACATCCCCCTCGCGAAAACGAATCGCCTTGCCGGCGTCGCTGAACAACACAATCCCGCTCTCGCCGCCTGTGATGCCGGCGCCGACGAGGACATTGCCGGCCACGAGGTCGATCGCCACGATACCGCTCGTGCGCGGCCGCGAGAAATCCGCAAGCGGGGTCTTTTTCACGGTCCCATCCGAGGTGGCCATGAACACCGACTGGCCCTCCTCGAAGCTCGACAACGGCAAAATGGCGGTCAGCTTCTCCCCTTCGGCCAGCGGCAGGAAGTTGACGATCGGGCGCCCTTGGGCGCCGTGTCCGGTCTGCGGGAGTTCGTAGACCTTGAGCCAGTACGCCTTGCCCCGGTTCGAGAAACACAAGACCGTGTCGTGCGTGTTCGCGACCACCAGCTGGTCGACGAAATCCTCCTCGCGCATGCGCCCGAAGCTGCGGCCCTTGCCGCCGCGGCGCTGCGCGCGGTAATCCGCGAGCGGCTGCGCCTTCACGTAGCCGGCGTGCGAGAGCGTCACCCCCACCGTTTCCTGGGCGATCAGGTCCTCGCGGCTCAAATCGAGGCGCCCGGCGTAGATCTCGGTGCGCCGCGCGTCCCCGTACTGGCCCTTGATCGCCAGGAGCTCCTCGCGGATCACGGCCAGAAGGCGGGTCTCGCTCTTCAGGATCGCCGCGAGGTCGGCGATGCGCTTCAGGATCTCCTGGTATTCGTCATGGATCTTGTCCCGCTCGAGCCCCGTCAGGCGGTGGAGCCGCAAATCGAGAATGGCCTGCGCCTGGGCCTCGCTCAAGGTGTAGCGCGTGCCCGCGAGCCCCACGCCCGGCGACAAGCCCTCGAGGTGCGCGGGCGAGCTCGCCCCGTGCAAGAGCGTCTCGACGAAGTGCGCCGACCAAGACCTCGCCGTGAGGGCCACGCGCGCGTGCGCGGGGTCCGGGGCACTCTTGATCACGGCGATCATCTCGTCGATGTTCTCGAGCGCCACCGCGAGCCCTTCGAGGACATGGGCGCGCTCGCGCGATTTCCGGAGGTCGTAAAGGGTCCTGCGGGTCACCACCTCGCGCCGGTGCCCCAGAAACGCCTTCAGGATCTGCGGGAGATTCAGAAGCTTCGGCTGGCCGTCCTCGAGCGCCACCATATTGATCCCGAAGACCGTCTGCAGCGCCGTCAACTGATAGAGGTTGTTCAGAATGACATCCGCGTTCTCGCCCCGCTTCAGTTCGATCACCATGCGCATGCCGGATTTGTCGGACTCGTCGCGCAACTCCGCGATGCCCTCCAGCCGGCCCTCCTTGACGAGCTCCGCGATCTTCTCGAGGAGCCGGGCCTTGTTCACCTGGTAGGGCAGCTCCGTCACGATCAGGGCCTGCCTGCGTCCCGGGCCCTCCTCTTCGATCGTGACGCGCGAGCGCACGTAGATCTTGCCGCGCCCGGTCAGGTAGGCCTCGCGGATGCCGGCGCTGCCGTTG
>DAHWKH010000111.1 GCA_027343725.1 Acidiferrobacteraceae bacterium | reverse complement strand
GGTTCCAAAATACATATCGCCGGCACAATGGAAAGGGTAGCGCCCCGGCGCCGGGGCGCGCAACGCCACCGCGCGGCTTGCGCCGACGGGTACGCGGACCCGTGCGGCCCCCCCGTGGACGGCCAATCGCGGAAACACCGTGACCAATCCGCAACCGCCGAGGTTATCAGTCAGGACCACGGTCACGACGCGTCGCGCCGGAATGGTCAGAACGTTCGGGCTGTAGGGGTACACGGAGTGGGCCTTGCCCTCGATGATTCGAAACACCGGCGCCTTGGGCGATACGGCCATCGGCCGCTGCGACCCGGGGGGCGCCAACCACAACGCCGTGATCAGCACAAGCGCTGCGGCCGCAAGCGCCATCACCCGCTGGCGAGGAGTGAGTCCGGATGCGTCCACCGCTGTTGTGCCCTTCCGTCCGCTCACAACGAGAACCCGTAGTTCAACGAGAAATAGCGAAGCAGATAGGCCGCGGTCAAAAGGAAGAGCACGCCCGTCAGCTGCCGCAGACGTCGGCCCACGAGGCGGCGCGCCGATAGGAGTACGCTTTGGCCGAGAAGCGCCATCACCATCAAGAGCGTGGCGATCGCGAAGCCGTACAAGAGCACCGAGACACCCGCGAGGACGTCGTTGCCGGTACCAAGCGGCAACAAGACGATACCGAGGAAAATGGGGAGCGTGCAGGTATGCGCCGCGGCCCCGTAGGCCGCGCCGTAGGCGATCAGGGCGGACGGGTGATGGTCCCCCGCCCTCTCGGTCCGGGCATCGAACAGGCGCTGCGCCGGGTTCAGGCGTCCGACCCGATCCAACGCCCGTCCCCGGCCGCTCAGAATGATCACCCCGAGCGCGGCAAAGCCTGCCGCGACCGCGGGGATGAGGTCGATGAGAAACGCATAAACCACGGCCCCGATGACCGTGACAAGCACGCCCGCCACGGCATAGAACGCGACAATCCCCAAAGCCACGAGGGCGCTGCCCTTCATTAGGACGCGGTGCGCCGCAGGTTGCTCATGACCGTCACCGGCCCCGAGAAAATAGGCGAGAAAAGACGGCGTGATCGCCAGGCTGCAAGGGGAAAAAAACGACGCGCCGCCGCCTATGACGGCAAGCGCCAGCAGCAAAAACGGCGGCAAGGCGTGCGCGGCGTGCGTTTGCGCGAACAGACGCGCGCCGAGTTGCGTATAGAGACGGTAGCCTGTAACGAACAGGATCACCAAAAGACCGCCCGCCAGAAGGGCGCCCCAGGGGCTGCGTGTTTTTCCGGTGCGTCCGGCGGGCGGCGGCGACGCCATCACACCGGGCCCACGACCGTCTTGGGCACGGCGGGCGGGACATGGCCGACACTCAAGACCGCGTTCACGAAAAGCGACGGGCGCTGCCATAGCGAACGGACGAAGATCGCCGTGACACTCACAGCCATGGCGGCCATCGCCCAAACCGGATCGATCGCGCCGGTTGCCGCGGCCGGGATCCCGATGCCGTTGAGGACGAACGCCAAACCGATGTTGTGCAAAAGCGTGCGGTAACTCCGGCGGCTGATGGCCCGCGCCGTGAGGAGTGCCCCCAAGCGTTGGCCGAGCAGGATGACGTCGGCGGATTCGATCGCGATGTCGGTGCCGCCGCCCATGGCCACACCGACATCCGCCTGCATCAGGGCCGGGGCATCGTTGATCCCGTCGCCGACCATCGCCACCTTGCCGCCTCGCTGCAGGTCCCGCACGAGCGCCGCCTTATCCTGCGGCAGGACCTGCGCATGCACGCGATCGATCCCGAGATCCCGAGCGAGCCTGTGAGCGGCCCCTGGGTTGTCGCCTGTCACCAAAACCGTCTCAAGACCCGCGCGCTGGAGCGCCGCAACGGTCGCCCGCGCGTCCTCGCGCACCGGATCCCCGACGCCGATCAGCCCGATCAAACGGCCGGCCCGCGCCATACCGACCACCGTCCACCCCTGCTCCTCCCAGCGCACGATCGTCCCGCCATCCGGTGCGAGCGGGATCTCGAGCCGCGTCAGAAAGGCCGGACTGCCCACCGCGACCGGAACGCCGCCTGCGGTCGCCGTCACGCCCAGGCCGGGTTCGGCCCGGAAATCCGTGGCGGACACAAGCGGAACTCCCCGGGCAAAGGCGGCGTCCACGATCGCCTGGGCCAAGGGGTGCTCCGACAAAAGCTCGACGCCGCCAGCCAACGCCAGGAGCTCGTCCTCCGTCACGCCCAAAGCGCGGACCTCCTGCACCGATGGGCGCCCCTCCGTGAGTGTGCCGGTTTTGTCGAAGGCCACTTGATTGACGAGCCGCAGGGTCTGAAAGGCCTCTCCGGTGCGCATCAGGATGCCGTCCTCGGCGGCCTCGCCCGCCCCGCGCACGATGGCAAGCGGGGCCGAAATGCCCAACGCGCAGGGGTAGCCCATGACCAGCACACTGAGACCCGCGAACACCGCGCGCTGCACATCGGGATGGCCCGTGAGTCCATCCGGGATCAGGAGCCACCCGAGTGCCGCCAAAGCCGCGATAGTCAAAACCGAGGGCGTATAAACCCGCAGAATGCGATCCACCAGATGCAAAATCCCAGGCTTGAGCGCGCGCGCGTCCTCGACGTGGCGGATCACCTGTTGCAAGAAACCGGCATCGGCCGCGGCCGTGACGCGCACGGTCAACGACCCGGCCCCGTTCACGGATCCTCCGATCACCGGATCACCCGCGCCTTTCTCCACCGGTACGGGCTCACCCGTGACCAGCGCTTGATCGACCACCGAGCGGCCGCTCACCACCGTGCCGTCCATCGGGATGCGTTCCCCCGGACGCACACGGACCTCCTCGCCGACTGCGACCTCGGCCACGGGGACCCGCTCCTCCTGGCCTGCGCGGAGAACTTGGGCGGTCTCGGGCGTCAGATCCAGGAGCTTTTTGACGGCCTGCGAACTGCGCGTCTTGACGACCAGCGAGAGCCATTCGGAAAAGGTGTGATACGTCACCACCATGACCGCGACCGCGAAGAACGCGCTCGTCGGATAGTGCGCGCGGGGGCGCGCGAGACCCAGGACTCCGCCCGCGAGACCAGCCAGGGCCCCGATCTCGAGCAGCACATGCTGATTCAGGATGCCGCGCCGCAGGGCCTGCCAGGCCATCACCACAAACGGCCGCCCCACACCGAATACGAGCGTAAGCGACAGCGCCGCCGCCCACCACGCGATCGACGCCGACGACACGATGTGCAGATCCCGGAGCCCGAAGAGTACCAACGCGCCCAGGCCGATGGCGCCGCTGCCGGCGACGGCCACGAGCGGGCCTCGCGCGCGGAGCACCAGAAAGGCAAGGGCCAGCAAACCCGCGCAGACGGCGGCCGGCAAAGGCCACGCCCAGACGCCCGCCACCGGCGCGACCCAGGCCATGGCATAGAGACTGAACGCGATCGCGATCCAGAAGCGCCGGCCCTCGCGCACCAAAAGCCGCTCCTCCTCCTCGAAGGGGCGCAGTTTGCGCGGATCGGACAGGGTATAACCGAGATCCTCGAGTGTCTGCAGGATCTGCTGGGGGCGCACCCTCTCGGGGTCGTATTCGACCAGCGCCTGCTCGTGCGTGAGACTCACGGCGACCTTCTCGACACCCGGCCAGCGCGCGAGCGCCTTTTCGATCGTGCCGGTGCACAGCGAGCAGTGGAGCCCGCCGATGCGCGCGCGAATGCGCGCCCAATCCCGGCGCTCGGCAGATTCCTCGGTCCAAAGCGCGAGACCCCGGGCGCTCACGCCCGTGCTCATGGCCCCACCCGGTAGCCGAGGGCCGCGATCGCCGCATGGATCTGTGCAAGATCCAGGCGTTGGCCGTCGAATACGACACGGACCTCGCCCGCCCGGGCATCGGCCGCGACCTTGCGCACCCCATCGAGCCCGCCGAGCTTGCGGCGGATCCGCTCCTCGCAACGCGCGCAGGACATGCCATCTACCGGGAAGCGGCGATCCTGATAGGCCTCCATAACACCCTCCGCCATCACAAGGTCGGCCCTTTCAGCCTAAACCTTGGAGTCGACTCCCGGTCAAGGACCGCGCCCCTCTAAGGCGGTGGGCTCGGATCCCTGTACGGATCGCGCCCCTTACCCCGCGGGATCACCGGCCCCAGCGGAAGCCCATCTCGCGCATCCGGTGCGTGATCCGGAGCAAGTGGTGCCATTGGGGCGGCGTCAGCGTGCGCCGCACGAAACGCGCCTGCGCGACCTTGAGCGCCAACAGGCGCGCGCGGCTTTTGTCGATGCGCGCGACGAGGGCCGTGACCGTCGCCGCGCCGTCGCCGCGCAGGAGCGCTGTGTGCAAGGCGGCCTTCTCACCGCGCAAGCGCTTCAAAAGCGGTATCGCCTGGCGCAGATGGTGATTGCGCCAGACGGCGAGCGTGCTCACCTGATGGCCGCTCAGGTGCAAGGCGTAGGAGCGCATCTCGGCGATCGGTAAGAGCATCGGTACGGCCCGCACCGGGCGGCGATGGAACCGGGAAACGAACGGGCACGTTGGCCTGGCCGGCGGCACGGGGTGCGGCATGGCATAGGCCGGACTTATCAGGATGAGAAGGCTGAACGCGGCGATAAAACGGGGGAGACGTTTTCTCGACATGGGCAAACCCTCGTTACGGTCGGATGTCACGGGCCATTATGCCAGGGATCATCCCGCGATCGTATTGGCGAACGTCGCGGCGGAGCGGCGCTTTTCCCCGGCCTTGAGTCCGTCACCGGCATGATCCAGGAGGTAATCCCGGAAGGCCATCGCCGCCAAGGACAAGGACTTGCCCTTGCGGTGCACGACGTACCACGAGCGCGTGATCGGCAGATCCTCGACATCGAGGACCACGAGCTGTCGGGTCATCTCCTCCATCGCGATGGTGTGGCGCGAGAGAATCGAGACCCCGAAACGCACCATGATGGCCTGCTTGATCGCCTCGCTGGTCTCGAGCTCCATGCGCACGCGCAATTTGAGGCCGTGGCGCGCGAACAGCCGCTCGGTCGCGATGCGCGTCCCCGAGCCTGATTCGCGCACCAGGAAGGGTTCCTCGGCAAAGCGCGCAAGCGGCACCCGCCCCTGCCCCACGAGCGGGTGATCGCTTGCGACCACCGCCACCAGCGGGTTTTCGAGGAAGGCGCGCGATTCGACCTCGATCTCCTCGGGGGGCTGGCCGAGGATATAGAGATCGTCCTCGTTGCGCGCCAAGCGCTCCAACAACTGGGCGCGATTGCTGACCTTGAGGGACACCTCGATCTCGGGGTAGCGCTCGCAGAACATCCCCAGGAGCCGGGGCGCGAAATATTTGGCGGTGGTGACGACCGCCAGGCTGATGCGCCCGCGCTTCAAGCCCTTCATGTCCGCAAGCCGCATCTCGAAGCGCGCGAGGTCATCGAAGATCTCGCGCGTCGTTCGATGGAGTTCGCGGCCGACGTCGGTCGGGGAGATCCTCTTGCCGACCTGCTCGAACAACGGCAGCCCCACGGCTTCGGTGAGTTTTTTCATCTGCATCGAGACCGTGGGCTGGGTGAGAAAGAGGTGTTCGGCGGCCTTGCGGAAACTCCCGAGGCGCATGATGGCGTCGAACACCTCGAGCTGGCGGAATGTGCTGTGGCGCATCGCGATGCCCTCTCCGATTCTTGCCGGATACGATAGCATATTATCTATCGTTACGATAGAAAACATCGACTATTATTTATGCTACGCCTTCGGCAGGATACGCGCCAGGGTCCCATTGCGGTTTGGTGGGCCGGGGCCGACGAGGCCTTCTCAATCTGATGATGACATCATCCTGGGAGACGTTATGGCAACGCAAGCAATCAAAGGAAAGGAGCGCTACAAGTCCGGCGTGATTCCGTACAAGAAGATGGGCTACTGGGAACCGGACTACAAGCCGAAAGACACCGATGTGATCACGCTGTTCCGGATCACCCCGCAGCCCGGCGTGGACCCGGCCGAGGCGGCCGCCGCGGTTGCCGGTGAGTCCTCGACGGCGACCTGGACCGTGGTCTGGACCGACCGCCTCACCGCCTGCGAGCTCTATCGCGCCAAGGCGTTCCGCGTCGACCCGGTCCCGAACACCGGCGAGGGCACCAAGGTGGAGGCGCAGTACTTCGCCTACATCGCCTACGACCTCGACCTCTTCGAGCCCGGCTCGATCGCGAACCTCACGGCCTCAATCATCGGCAACGTCTTCGGATTCAAGGCCGTCAAGGCCCTGCGCCTGGAAGACATGCGCATCCCGGTGGCCTATCTGAAGACCTTCCAGGGCCCCGCGACCGGTGTCGTCGTGGAGCGCGAGCGCCTTGACAAGTTCGGCCGCCCGCTGCTCGGCGCCACCACCAAGCCGAAACTCGGGCTCTCGGGCCGCAATTACGGGCGCGTCGTCTATGAGGCCTTGAAGGGCGGCCTCGACTTCGTGAAGGACGACGAGAACATCAACTCGCAACCGTTCATGCACTGGCGCGATCGCTTCCTGTACTGCATGGAGGCCGTGAACCGGGCCTCGGCGGCGACCGGCGAGGTGAAGGGCCACTACCTAAACGTGACCGCGGCCACCATGGAGGACATGTACGAGCGCGCCGAATTCGCGAAGTCGCTCGGCTCGGTGATCGTCATGATCGATCTCGTGATCGGCTACACCGCCATTCAGTCGATGGCGAAGTGGGCGCGCAAGAACGACATGATCCTGCACCTGCACCGGGCCGGCAACTCCACCTACTCACGGCAGAAGAACCACGGCATGAACTTCCGCGTGATCTGCAAGTGGATGCGCATGGCGGGCGTGGACCACATCCATGCGGGCACGGTCGTCGGCAAGCTCGAGGGCGATCCGCTCATAATCAAGGGCTTCTACGACACGCTGCGCGAGGAGCACACCCCGCAAAGCCTCGAGAACGGGCTGTTCTTCGACCAGAACTGGGCCTCGTTGAACAAGGTCATGCCGGTGGCCTCGGGCGGCATCCATGCCGGGCAGATGCACCAACTGCTCCACTACCTCGGCGAGGACGTGATCCTGCAGTTCGGCGGCGGCACCATCGGCCACCCCATGGGTATCCAGGCCGGCGCCACCGCGAACCGTGTGGCCCTCGAGGCCATGGTGCTCGCGCGCAACGAAGGCCGGGATTACATGAAGGAAGGCCCGCAAATCCTGGAGAACGCGGCCAAGACCTGCAGCCCGCTGCGGGCCGCCCTCGACACGTGGAAGGACATCACGTTCAACTACGAGTCCACGGACACGGCCGACTTCGTGCCGACCGCGACCGCCAGCGCCTGATCCCGATCGATTGAGGAGATACCGTTATGATGACCAATCCGGGGAATCGCCTGACGCAAGGGCAATTCTCGTTTCTGCCCGATCTGACCGACCAGCAGATCACGTCCCAGATCAAATACGCCCTCAACAACAATTGGGCGATCGGTGTCGAGTACACGGATGATCCCCATCCGCGCAACACGTACTGGGAGATGTTCGGCATGCCGATGTTCGACCTGAAGGATCCCGCGGGGATCCTGATGGAGATCAACAACTGCCGCAAAACCTTCCCCAACCACTACATCCGCGTCACGGCGTTCGACTCGTCGCGGGGTTGGGAGACGCCGCGCATGTCGTTCATCGTCAATCGCCCGAAAAAGGAGCCGGGTTTTGGCCTGGTGCGCCAGGAAGTCGATGGCCGCAGGATCCATTACACGATCCACAGTTACGCCACCGATAAGCCGGAAACGGAGCGTTACTAGGCGATGCCCAAACGGCGGCGGCAACGCCGCCGTTTTTTTCTCAACCCGATCCATCATGCGAGAATGGGGACATGAGTGCGAGTGAAACCTCCGAGACCCCGGGAGCCGGGACGCTGTCCGACAACGCCCGGGTGGATCTCGAAGCGGAATTCCAGGAATCCCGCATCCAGGAAGTCCTGGACCAGCTCGATCGCGAGTTGGTCGGGCTCGTTCCGGTCAAGACGCGCATCCGCGAGATCGCGGCGCTTCTCCTGGTCGATCGCCTGCGCAAGCAGTTCGCCCTGACATCGGAAACACCCACCCTCCACATGTCGTTCACCGGCAATCCCGGGACTGGCAAGACCACCGTCGCCCTGCGCATGGCGGAGATCCTGCACCGCCTGGGCTATGTCCGCGAGGGGCACTTGGTGGCCGTCACCCGCGACGATCTCGTGGGCCAGTACATCGGGCACACCGCACCGAAGACCAAGGAGGTCATCAAGAAGGCCATGGGCGGCGTGCTGTTCATCGATGAGGCTTATTATCTTTACAAGCCCGAGAACGAGCGCGATTACGGGCAGGAGTCGATCGAGATCCTCTTGCAGATCATGGAGAACAACCGCGACGACCTCGTGGTGATCCTCGCGGGCTACAAGGACAAGATGGACCGCTTCTTCGCGAGCAATCCCGGGATGCGCTCCCGCATCGCCCATCACGTCGATTTTCCGGACTATACGCCGGAGGAACTCATGGCGATCGCGAAACTCATGCTCGCGGAGCAGAACTACCGCTTCAGCCCGGACGGGGAACGCGCGTTCGCCGAATACATCCCGTTGCGCATGAAGCTTGGGCATTTCGCGAACGCCCGCTCGATCCGCAACGCCCTGGACCGCGCGCGGCTGCGCCAGGCCAACCGCTTGTTCGCGGTCCGCAAGAAACAATTGAGCAAGGTCGACCTCATGACCCTCGAGGCCGAGGACATCGTCGTCAGCCGCGTGTTCCAGGACGAGGCGGGTCCGGCCGGAAACTGAAGTCTAGGCCGCGCAGGCGGACCGGCGCAGGCGCTCGAGCTCCTCGACCCAGCGAGTGATGTCGCCAGCCGGCGCGAAGCTCGCCTCGAGGCTGTCGCGCCCCATGCGCGCCCAGGTCTCGATGTCGAAACCGAAGGCCGCTTGCACGGCGCGGATATTGTCGTTCAGGTAGCCGCCGAAATACGCCGGGTCGTCGCTGTTGATGGTCACCCGGGCGCCAGCCGCCAAGAGCCGCGGCAAGGCGTGCTCCCTCATCGTCGGATACACGCACAAGCGCACGTTCGACAACGGACACACGGTCAGGGGCACGCGCTCGGCGACCAGACGCGCGAGCACCGCGTCGTCCTCCACCGCCCGGACCCCGTGGTCGATGCGCGCGACCTTGAGGATATCGAGGGCCTCGGTGATGAAATCCGGCGGCCCCTCCTCGCCGGCGTGGGCCACAACCGGCTTACCGAGGGCGCGCGCCTGCGCGAACACGCGCGCAAAGTGCCGCGGCGGATGATCGCGCTCGGAGGAGTCGAGCCCAAATCCGTCGATGCTGTCCAAAAACGGCTGGGCCTCGGCCCATGTCGCGAGCGCCTCGTCCTCGCTCAAGTGACGCAGAAAACACAGAATCAGGCGGGTCGTGATCCCCCACTCGCGCGCGGCCGTGCGCCGCCCCTGATCAAGGCCCGCGATCACCGTCCCGATCGGGACCCCGCGCGCGGTGTGGGTCTGGGGGTCGAAGAAGATCTCCGCGTGCACCACGTGATCGTCACGGGCGCGCGCGAGATAGGCGGTCATGAGATCGGCGAAATCCTGCTCGGTGCGCAAGACCGCGGCGCACGCATAATACAAATCCAGGAAGGACTGCAGATCGGTGAACGCCTTGGCGGCGTGCAAGGCCTGTTCGTCGGCAAACGGCAACGTGAGCCCGTTGCGACGCGCGAGCCGGAACGCGAGGTCCGGCTCCAATGTCCCCTCGATGTGGACGTGCAACTCCGCCTTGGGCATGCGGCAGGCAAAGGCCAGCGCCCGGTCTTCGTGAGACATCGTTCATTCTCTCCCAGGTAGGCCCTCATCATGCCGACATCGCCGCGGCGCGACAAGTCTCTATTCCAAGGCCTCCCAGTGCGCCGCGCCCGGCGGCACGATCGGCAGCACCCGCTCGCAGGCATCGATCGCGACATGCACAAGACACGGGCCGCGGGTCGTCAGAATGTCGGACCAGGGGGGTGCCTCGCCGCCCTCGGGGCGCCATGAGAAGGCCGGGATCCCGAAGCCGCGCGCGATCGTCACGAAGTCCACCGCCTGTGGGAAGACCGAGGCAAAGGGCGCGCCCTGGGACAGCCTCTGCTGCTGCGCGACGAGCCCCAAGGCGCCGTTGTCCATGACAATCACCTTGATGTCGAGATCCTGCTCGCAGACCGTGGCGAGTTCCTGGATATTCATGAGCAGGCTGCCGTCGCCCGTAAAACAGATGACGGTGCGTTCCCCATCGGCAAGCGCTGCCCCGATGGCGGCCGGCAGGCCAAAACCCATGGTGCCGAGCCCCCCTGATGTCAGCCACGACATGGGGTCCCTCAGGGGATAATGCTGGGCGACCCACATCTGATGCTGTCCGACATCGGTCGTGATCACGGCGTCTGCCGGGGCCTGCTCGGCAATCGCGCGGATCAGGGCGCGTGGACCGCGCGCGCCGTCCGCGGGCGGGTAGGTCCGGCGCAAGACCGCAAGCCGCGCGCGCCAGACGCTCCGCTCGCGTTTGGGCAAAAGCGGCAGGAGTCGCGTGAGGAGGCTTTTGAGATCGCCGTGCAGGGCGATGTCCGGAACGCGCAACTTGCCAAGCTCGCGGGCATCGATGTCGGCATGGATGACGCGCGCCTGCGGGCAAAAGGCATCGAGCCGGCCGGTGGCGCGATCATCGAAACGCGCACCGAGCGCGATCAGGAGGTCGGCCTCCTGCAGGGCCTTATGGGTCACCCTCTGCGCGTGCATGCCGAGCATGCCGAGCGACAGCGGGCAGTCGCTTGCGAGGGTCCCGAGCGCCATCAGGGTCATGACCGCGGGGATGTCCTGGCGTGCGGAAAGGTCGCGCGCCAGGTCCTGCGCCCGCGCGCGCACGAGCCCGCCACCCAGGTACAAAAGCGGGCGCTCCGCATCCTGGATGGCGCGCGCGGCGCGTGCCAGGGCGTCGTCCCCGGGGACCGGCGCCGGCTGCGCGGCGCACGGCTCCTGAAGATCCCCAGTCAGGATCTCGGTCTGGACGTCGCGCGGGATGTCGAGCCACACGGGCCCCGGCCGTCCCGTCGTCGCGAGCGCCAGGGCCTCCGGCAGCACCTGCCGCAAGGCCTCGGCCGAACGCACGAGCCAGGCCCCCTTGGTCACCGGGCGCGCGAGCGCCACCGTGTCCACCTCCTGAAAGGCGTCCGTCCCGAGCAAGGGCCTCGCCACTTGGCCCGTGATCACGATCAACGGGATCGAATCACACTTGGCGTCGGCGACCGCCGTCAGGAGATTGGTGGCCCCGGGACCGGACGAGGCCAGGCACACGCCGGGTTCACCCGTCAGGCGCGCGTAACCCTGGGCCACGAAACCCGCGGCCTGCTCGTGGCGCACGAGCACGTGGCGGATACGCGAGTCGGCAAGGGCTGCATAAAGGGGCAAAACCGCCCCGCCGGGGATCCCGGCCACGAGGCGCACGCCAGAGCGTGCGAGGCGATCGACGAGGAATTGGGCGCCGGTCATCATCTTCAGGGACTCCAAAAGGCCGGAATCCGCCAACGGACGACACAAAAGGGGCGTGGCCGCCGGCGGATCGCCGGCGGGTTGAGAAAACGTTCTACACGAGATCGCTTCGGCCGCCGGCGCGCTCTACGCGTACCAACGCCACGCCCAGGATGGGGCGTTGCGCGCGGGCTTGGGACCACGAAGACAGGATCATGCGCGCATTATGCGATGCCCATGCGGGCCCGGCAAGCGCCGACTTGACCGCCGTCAAGGAATACCTGACGAAATTAGTCAACTCTAGGCCCCGCAAGCGGCCGGATCTCCCAGCCGCGTTTACCGAGGATTCGTCATGACCCTGGCCCATCAACACCTGCGCAACGACCAGACCTACCCCTTCGATGCCCGCGGCATTGCCAAGCGCTTCCGGCACGCCGCCATCTTCGGCGCGCTCGATGCCCTGAATCCCGGCGAGGCCATGGATTTTCGTAACGATCACGACCCGATCCCGCTCCTGCAGCAGCTGCAGCAACGCTATGGGGAGGGCGTGGAGATCCGCTATCTGGAGCGCGACGCCAACGGCGTACGCATCCGCTTCACGCGTCTTGCGCGCCCCTAGCAGGCCGCGATAGGCCTACACGAGCCAGCGCGCGCAGCGGATCGCCAGGGGCACGCCCAGGCGCTCGAGCGGGCGGGGCGGGTCGATGGGCCGCAGCAGCATCTTCACGGCCGTCGGGAACGGATAGGAGGCACGCATCCACAGGCGCACGCGCGCGCGAAAGCGCGTAAACTGCGCGCGGTCGAAGACCCGGCCGGGTTCATGGACTTGGCTTACGTTCTTCACCGCGAGGTAGGCGTCCTCCTGATCCACCTCCACGACGCGCCGCCAGACCTCGCGCGCCACCCGCCAGCGCGCCACGCCCTCAATCTCCCGGTAAGCCCGGTAAAAGCGATAGAAGCCCTTGTAATGCCCGACCTCGTCGTCGCGGATGTGGCCGGCGATGGTCGCGAGCACGGGTTCGGGACTCGCCCCGCGGACCATCGCGTAAAAACTCGATGTCCCCGTCTCCACCACGCAGCGCGCGGCCATCTCGAGGGCGCGCGTGGGCCCGAGAAGGGCCGTTTGACAATACGGCGCGTAATCGGCCCGGAAACCCGCAAACCCGCGTTCCCAATCGAAATCCGGCCACACCGTTTCGACATAACGGCGCAAGGCCGCCCCGTGCTGCAGTTCCTCGGGTTCCCAGGTGCGGGACAGCCAGGCGCACACCGGCGCGTCGCCCGCGTAATAGGTGACGAGGTTCGCGGCATACAGATCGGAGAGGATCTCGACGAAAGACGAGGCCGCGATGAGATAAAACCAGTCGCGGTCGGCCGCGATCGCCGGGCGATGGATGCGCTCGTAGGGGATGTCCGCAAGCGACCAGCGCCGGCCCTTCCGTTCCCTCGTCAGGCCGGTCGCCCCATCGGCCTCGGCGGGATGGGCACAGCGTGGATCGGTTGGAGGACGTCTCGACATAGGGGAAATCTCCAATCCGCGCTAGTATAAACCGCGTCGTCGTACGACCAAAGAGACCCGCGCGGGAGAGGCCGAGGCGGACATCAAGGAGGTGTCATGCAGGAACAATCCCCCACGAACCCGGAGGATCGCCCCTCCGCGACCGCCGAGGCGGTGCTGGCCGGAGGCTGTTTTTGGTGCGTGGAGGCGGTCTTTCGCGAGGTCCGCGGCGCCGTGTCGGTGGAATCCGGATACTGCGGCGGAACGCGGGAGAGCGCCAACTACACGGCCGTCTGCAGCGGGCGCACGGATCACGCCGAGGCCGTGCGCGTGCGTTACGATCCGCGTCAGATCGGCTACGAGGAACTGCTCACCATCTTTTTCACGGTGGCCCACGATCCGACCCAGAAGGATCGCCAGGGCAACGACCGCGGGCGGCAATACCGCTCGGCCCTTTTTTATCGGGACGATGCCCAAAAACGCGCAGCGCAGGCCGTTATCGAGCGCCTCACCCGCGAGCGCGCGGTCAGCGGCCCGATCGTGACCGAGGTCGTGCCTCTCACGCGCTTTTACGTCGCCGAGAGCTATCATCAGAACTACGCCGCCTGCCACCCCCATCAACCCTATGTCGCCCACATCGCGTGGCCCAAGGTCGCCAAACTGCGAGAGCGCTTCGCCCACACGCTGCGCGCCGCGCCCCCCTCCCGGGACGAGCCCACGCCCGCCCCGGACGCCGCCACCCGCTCGGACTCGGGCTACGACCTCGGGCCGCTCACGCCGAGCGAGCGGGCCGAGCGCGAGCGCGGCCTGAGCCCGGAGGAGCGTCGGGTCCTGCTCGCATCGGGCACCGAGACGCCCTTT
The DNA here is from genome assembly GCA_027343725.1 of Acidiferrobacteraceae bacterium. Lineage (GTDB taxonomy): Bacteria > Pseudomonadota > Gammaproteobacteria > Acidiferrobacterales > Acidiferrobacteraceae > Acidiferrobacter. The sequence continues at coordinate 7,389 of DAHWKH010000111.1, read as the reverse complement.
TGCGGCGGGCTTCTCAACGAACACCGCGACGGGGTCTTCGCCTGCCGCCTGTGCGATCTGCCGCTCTTTCGATCCCGCGACAAGTTCGAGTCCGGGACCGGCTGGCCGAGCTTTGGCCGGCCATTCGACCCCGAACACGTGCGGGAGCGCGACGACACGAGTCATGGCATGGTGCGCACGGAGCTGCGCTGCGCGCGTTGCGACAGCCATTTGGGACACGTGTTTCCGGACGGCCCCCCGCCGACTCACGAGCGCTACTGCATCAACTCCTTGGCCCTGCGCTTCCGGCCCGGCGAGTCGCCCTAGGGCCGCGGGCCGGTATCCGCCTTTGGGCGGTTCCGCGCGCCCAAAGCCTCTGCCAGACTGATCGCTGGTCGTTTCCGGCGGTGGGCGACGCGACCCGCCTCCGCGATGCCACCCGTCAGGTCGTCACACCCGCGAAGGGGGCCTCGATGATCACAGGACTGCTGCTCGCCACGACCCCCGAGAACGCCCGCGCCCGCGCCGCAATCCGCGATCGCGCCCTCGTCATCGCCCGCGCCCTGGGGGCGGGGGTCGAGCGCCGTGTCGCGGTCGTCGCCGGACCGGACGGACTGGCGGCGGCGTTGCGGCAAGAGGGCTACGAGGTCGTGTGTTGCCCGCAGCCGAAGGCCGGGCTGCCGCATGGCGTGCGTGTCACGGCCGGTGCATCCGGCTGGCTGGTCGCGCCCATCGACGCGCCCCCTTTTGCGGCCGCCGTGGCCTGCGCCATCGCCGCGCGGCTGCGCGCCGGCGCGCTGCTCGCGGCCCCGGACTGCGAGCCGGCTCCCCCCTACCCGCTCGGCTTCGGGCGCGCGCTCGCGCCCCCTGTCGCGACCCTCAAAGACTCCTCGCGCCTCGACACGCTGCTGGACGCCTACCGCGACCTCGTGGTGCGCATCCCCTGTCCCGAGGGATACGGCGCCACTCAGGCCACGAACAACGCCCCCGCGCGCATGCCGGACACGACACCGCGCTGTTAAGCACCATCCGGCTTTATTCGCTCCCGGCGGGCGTCCGCGGCCGGGATACTAGCGCCTGCGCTCTCAAACCCTCGTTGTTCACAAGGAGGCGAAGACATGGTGACAAGACGCGATCTCCTGAAACAAGCCGGCGCCGCCGCGATCGGTACGGCCTTGACCGCCCCGGCCGCACTCGCGCGCACCGCCGCGCCGGCGCCCCTGGAACCCCTGTCCGCGGCGAGTCTGCACGCCCTCTCGGCGGCGCTCGCGCGCGCGCCGCGCCGGCGCGACTTCAAGACCGTGCCCATGATTCTCACAAGCCCCGCGCAATGGGACAGCGACGCCTTGAATCTCGTCCTGAACTATCGCGGCGGCCCCAAACAAGTGTGGGACAACACCGCCCTCACGAGCCCGTGGCTCAATCTCATGCGCAACGCCCTGAACACCCAGATCTGGTCGTTCCGCCACCCGAACTTTCTGTGCGTCTCGGCGACGCACGGTTCGGCGCACCTCGCCTTGTACGATGCCGCCATCTGGGAGAAATACCGCTTCAGCGAGCTCACCAAGGGACGCTTTGCGCGCAACACGCTACTCGCGGAACCCCCGGCCGCGCACGTGAATCCGCGCGACTACGAAGACACGCGCGGGGTGTTTTCCCCGCACGACAACAGCATCACCGTCCTCCAGAAGCGCGGCGTGGTGTTTCTGGCGTGTCATAACGAGATCTGGGAACTGACGATGAAGCTCCACAAAAAAGGCGTCAACCCCGATCATCTGAGCCACGAACGCATGGCCGCGGAGTTCACAAACCACCTCATACCGGGCGTCGTGCTGACACCCGGCATCGTCGGGACGCTCCCGCAACTCGAGTTGGCCGGTTTCCAGTACGCGAAATAGGGCTTAGGGGCGCGTGCGGGGCGTCTGCGGGGACGGGGCATCCTCCACGGCGGCGAGAATCGGACAGGCGGAGCCCTTGCGTGCATGCCGGCAATCGGCGACGAGCGACTCGAGAACGGATTCCATCGCCCGCAGCCGGTTCATCTTGGCGCGCAAGAGCGCGAGCTTCTCGGTGGCCAGATGCTGCATTTCCCCGCAGGCGGCGGGGTCGTCGGCGCGCAGCGCCAACATCTCGTGGATCTCCTGGAGGGTGAATCCCAACGACTGGGCCTGTTTGATGAATTGCAGGCGGCGCAGCGTGTCCTCGGGATACCGGCGGATACCGACCGCCGGGCACGGCGGGCGCGTGATGAGGCCTCGGCGTTCGTAAAACCGTACGGTCTCCACCGACACGCCCCCGGCCTGCGCGAGCCGGCCGATGGTCAATCCCGCATCCCGCGTCTCCATAAGCCCTCCGGAGAAGCCGTTACGGCTTCAGAGCCAGTCATGTTAGCCCCCAGCCGCAAACCCGCCCCCATCCAGGCTCGGGGCGGGAGGCTTCAAGCCGGCTCCGCCTTCAGCCGCTTCACGAGCGGAATCAGGTGGTCTTTCAGCTTGCGGTCACTGATGGGCCCGACGAACTTGTACGCGATGCGCCCTTTTTTGTTGACGACGAAGGTCTCGGGCACGCCGTAAATGCCCCAGTTGATGACCGTCATGCCGCGCCGATCGCTCACGATCGCCGAGTACGGGTCGCCGAAGACATCGAGATAGTGGTGCAAACCGGCCGGGGTGTCCTTGTAATCGACGCCCACCAATCTCACGAGATGCAGGCCGCGCAGGCGCATCAAGACCGGCATCTCCTGACGGCAGCTCACGCACCAGGACGCAAAGACATTCAAAAGCGTGACATGGCCCTTCAAGTCCGCGTTCGTGAGGTCGACGTGGGACGCCGATGTGAGCGGTAAGGAGAAGGCCGGCATGGGTTTGCCGATCAGGGGCGAGGGGATATAGGTGGGGTTCAGATACAGCCCGCGCCCGAGCGCCACGGCGATCGCCACGAAGATCGCGACCGGGATCAGGAATTTGCTCACGACTCGGCCGCCTGCGCCTTCGCCGCCATCGACCGCTTGAGTTCCGCCGCGACCTCGGGCGGCATGTAGTTCGCGCCGTGTTTCGCGAGCACTTGGCGTGCGAAAAAGACAGGCGCGCCGGCGGCCATCTGGCCCTGCACCACGACACCCTGGCCCGCGCGGAAGAGATCCGGGAGCAGGCCCTTGTAGTGGACCACGATGCTATGGCGCAGGTCGGTGATCGTGAAGGTCGTCTTCAAGCCGTCCTTCTTGATGCTGCCCTTCTCCACGAGACCGCCGACGCGGAATATTCCGTGGCGCGGCGCCTTGCCCTCGAAGACCTGGGTCGGGGAATAGAAGAACACGAGATTGTGGCGAAACGCGGTCAGAACAAGCCAGACGGCGAGACTCATGCCCGCCAGAATGATCAAAAGGAACGCCAGGCGCTTGTTCTGCTTTTTCACTCTTCCTCCTCGTGATCGAGGTCGCGGCGCAGGCTTCGCCAGACTTTGCGACGCTGGATCAAGGGACGCACGGTATTGATCGTCACGACCAGCGCGGTGAAGGCATAGGCACTCCACACGTAGAACGCGAAGCCCCCCATCGCCAGAAACTGCGACAGGGTCATGATGCGGCCCCGACCAACTTTCGGACCCAATCGCTGTGCCGCTCGCGCAGGAGAATCTCGCTCCGCACCCGCACGAGGAGCATCGTCAGATAGAAAAACAGAAAGGCGATGGACATGACAATGAGCGGGATCAACATGGTCATATAAATCTTGGGCTGGCCTGTGACCGTGAGCGAGGCCGGCTGATGCAGCGTGTGCCACCAGTAAACGGAATAGTGGATGATCGGGATATTGATCACGCCGATGACCGCGAGGATGGCGCTCGCGCGCGCGGCCCGCTGGGGGTCATCGATACTCGCCTGCAAGGCCATGTAGCCGATGTAGAGGAAAAACAACACGAGTTCGGATGTGAGGCGCGCATCCCAGACCCACCACGTCCCCCACATCGGTTTCCCCCAGAGCGAGCCCGTGACCAAGGCCGTCAGCGTGAAAGACGCGCCGAGCGGCGCGCTCGCCTTGGCGAGCATGTCGGCCAGGCGGACGTTCCACACATAGCCCGTGGCCGCGAACGCCGCCATGATCACGTACGTCATCATGGACATCCAGGCGTTCGGCACGTGCACGAACATGATGCGGTACGCGTCCCCCTGCTGGTAATCGGGCGGCGCCCAGTAGAGGCCGAGATAGAGTCCGCTCACGAACAGCAGCACGGTAATGGCGGCAAACCACGGCACGAGCCGCCCCGCCAGGCGATAGAAGCGCTTGGGCGCGCCGTATTTGTGCAGAAATCTCATCAATCGAGCGATACCCGCAAGGCGGCTGCGCTCGCCCAGGGGGCAAACGTCAAGGCCAATGCCAAAAACGCCCCCAAAAGCGACAGATGTGCAACCGACGCGAAACCCTGACCGGCAGCCGCCGCCACGGCCTCCGCACCGAAAATCAATACCGGAGTATACAATGGGAGCACCAACAGGGAAACCAGGACGCCGCCGCCGCGCACCCCGAGCGTCAGCGCCGCCGGCACCGCCCCGATCAGGGTCAGCGTCGGCGTCCCGAGCACGAGCGATATCACGAGCGTCGCCACGGCCTTCATGGGCAAGGCCAGCTGGATCGCCAAAAGCGGCGACAACAGCGCAAGCGGCAGCCCCGTCAGGACCCAGTGGGCCGCGACCTTCGCCAATACGAGCGCCGAGAGCGGATAAGGGCTCATGAGCATCTGCTCAAGGCTGCCGTCCTGATAGTCGCTCGCGAACAGATGATTGAGCGACAAGGTCGTGGCCAACAACGCCGCCACCCACAAGACCCCCGGGGCAATGAGCGCGAGCTCGCGCCGCTCGGGGCCGACCGCGAGCGGGAACAGCGTCGTCACCATCACGAAAAACACAAGCGAGCTCATGACCTCGGTGCTGCGTCGCCAGAACACCAGGAGCTCGCGCAGGAACACCGCGCGCATCGCCCCGAGGAGTCCGCCCTTCATGCGCGCCGCTTGCCATAGTGCGCGAGTTCCAGATCGCGGATGCCCGGTACGGTGAACGCCTGATGGGATACGACGAGCGCCACCCCGCCGCCTTCCATATGCTCGGCGATGACGGACGATAATTGCGCCACCGATTGCACATCGAGCGCCGTGAACGGCTCATCCAACACCCATAAGGGCCGCCGCAGCACCAAAAGCCGCGCGAGCGCGAGCCTGCGCTTCTGGCCCTGCGAGAGATAACGCGCCGGGCGCGCCGACTGGGCCTTCAACCCCACGCGCTCGAGCACCGCGCGCACGTCGGGGGCCGCCCCGCGCACGAAGATCCGCTTCGTCATCTCGAGGTTCTCGCGCGCCGTCAGATCCCCCTGTATGCCGTTCAGGTGACCGACGAACGCGACCTCGGCGGTGAACTCCTCCCCGAGGTCGGATACGCGCGCCCCGCGCCAACGCACCTCGCCGCGTGCCGGGCGCGAAAGCCCGCACAGGGCCCGCAGGAGCGTGGTCTTGCCAAGGCCGTTCGGCCCCCGGATGTGCAAGGCCTCACCGGCCTCGAGGGTGAAAGAGAGCCCTGCAAACAGCGGCCGGTCGCCGCGCACGCAGGCGAGCGCGCGCACCGCCAAAAGCCCCTCGGCATCGCTCACGGCGCGCCCGCGGGATGCGCGTTCAGACCCTTGGGCGCACGCGGTGTGGGCGTTGCGGCCGCGAGGCGCTTGCGCACGGCCTGGACCGCGGTCGCCACCCCCCGTTCGGCCTTGCTGCCCGGGGGCAGCTCGCGCGCCAGGCGCGTCCAGTAACTCAAGGTGCGATGCAGATGCCCGCGGTTGTAATCGGCAAGCCCCAAAAACCAGAGCGCGTCCTGCTGGCGTGGTTCGCGCGCGTACAAATGCCGGTAGAGCGTGTCGACAAGGCCCGTGGTCTTGGTCGGCTGCGCGGTGTACAGGAGCCAGGCGTAATCCGCGAGCACATTCACGTCGTGGGGGGCGAGAGCGTAGGCGTGGGCGTAGGCCTTGCGCGCCCCCTTCAGGTTTCCGAGCACGACGTTCGCGCGCGCCAGCTCCTCCCAGCCGTGCAGGTCGTGGGGGTGGGCGCGCAGGCTGCGCTTGAGCTTCGCCACCATGCTCAAGACCATGGGCGGGACGCCGTGGACACCGCGCACCTGGCCCTTGGCGTTCAAGGTCGCGAACGTCAACAAGGCGGGCTTGTTCTGCCAGTAATCGAGCCCCCCCGCCAGAATCGGCAGCATCACGAGCAGGCTCACGGTCACAAGGCCTCGATGGGGCATGGCGCGCAGGCTGCGTTTCGCCGCCGCCTGCTCGGCCTCCAGGGCCTTGAGGGTCCCGGCCAATTCGTGTTCGATCCGCCGCTTCTCCTCGCGCGCCACGGTCTCATCCATGCGCCCGCCGGCGCAATCGGCATCGATCTCGCGCAGATGGTTCAGGGCCTCGTCGCGCATGAGCTCCAGCTGCACGCGCTGCTCCTCATCGGCGCTCAATCCGCGCGTCGGGCGCGCCAAGAACCACGCGGCAAACACCGCCAGCAATCCCGAAAGGACGATAATGACAAACATGCCTACTCCTGACGCGTGATGGCGTCTATACGTGCGCGCTCATCGGGCGCCAGATCGGGTGCCGGCGGGGCCTCCGGCGCGCGGGCGCGGCGGCGCATGAACAGAATGGCAAAACCGCCAAGACCGGCAAACAGGGCGAACGGCCAGATCCAGAGAATCGCACCGAAACGATCAAAGGGGGGCTTCAAGAGGATGTAATCGCCGTAACGCTTGATGAAATACGCCCGGATCCGCGCCGGGCTCTCGCCCGCGCGCAGCTTCTCGCGAATCAATTTGCGCATGTCGTGGGCGATACCGGCTTGCGACACCGCGAGCGATTCGGCCTGGCACACGGTGCAGCGCAACCGCTTGGCGATCGCCACCTCGCGCCGCCGAATGACGTTCTCGTGGACCACGGTCGCGCCGAAAGCCGCGCCCGCCATCAACCAAAGCCCCGTCACCAGCACCCAAAAACGCGCGTTCACGACACCGACACCGCCTGCGACGAAGCCTTGCGGCGCCACGTCACGCGCTCGCTCAGGGAAAACCCGAGCCCCGACAGCACGATGCCGCCGCCCATCCAGATGAAGTTGACGAGCGGGTTCACGAACAGATGCACGACCCACCTCGTGCCGTGGCGGTTGCCGATGTCCACGTACACGTCCCGGAGCACAGTGGAGTTCACGCTCGGGCGCGTGACCCGCATCGAACTCCCGAAGAACACGCGCTGCTGCGGGTGCAGGACCGCGCCGTTGTTGAGCACCGTCAGGCTCCCCTGCACCGCCGTGTAGTCGGGCCCCCGGATCTTGCGCACGCCGTTGAACCGGACGCGCTCATGATCGAGATGCAAGACGTCCCCGGGCGCCATC
>DAHWKH010000103.1 GCA_027343725.1 Acidiferrobacteraceae bacterium | reverse complement strand
CACCTCGGCCTCGGCATCCCGGTCGCGCTGCCGACAACACAGGGCCGGACACAGCGCCAAGGCCTGGGCGACCGACAAGCCGGGGGCCACACCGGGGGCCTCGCACGCGATCAGCACACCCTTGTCCGTCACCGCGCGCAGGCCCCGCTCGCCGGCAAAGACCTCGAGCGCCAAACGCGGCAAGACCACGGCCAACCACAACATCGGGCTTACAGGAGCGACAGGACGAGCGGCGCCGGGTGCCGGCCGGTGCGCGACACGACCACGCCCAGCCCACCCTGCCCCGGGCGCAGGGCCAGGCGCAAGCGTGACGGCTGCGGGGCGCGCGCCTCGGGCACAAAACAAAAGGCCCAATGGCCGCCCTCCGCGGCGCGCCGTTGCAGGGCGCGAAACTCCCCGGTCCGGATCGCGGGCAGCCAACTCACGACCGCGCCCACGGCCGGGCTCAGCAAGGCCTGCCCGACGGCCCATAACGCCTCTTTGTGGGTCGGGGGATACACAAGGGCCAGCCGGTCCAGGGCCAGCCGATGGGCCGCGAGGCTCGGGGCGTAGGGCGTGTAGGGGGGCGCGACCCAGAGCACGTGAGACGTGCGCCCGACGGACGCCAAAAGCGGCATCAGAAGGCGCAACTCGCCGATGCCGGCATGCCCAAGACGCAATTCCGTGAACACGCCCGCCGGCCATCCGCCCCCGTCCAAACAGCGATCGAGGGCGGGGAACCCGCTCGAGAGGGTGGAGGGCTTGGCCTTGGCCAAGCCGCGCCGCACACCCGCCTCCTCCCAGACCGACGGCAACCCCTTCACCAGACGGTCTCCGCCCCGAAACCCGGACGCAGGACCCCGACCCCGATCCCTTCGATGGCGATCCCCTCCCGGGGATCCACCCGCAAGGGCTCGTAGGCGGGATTTTCCGGCCACAACAGGACCTGGCCTTGGTGCCGGCGCAACCGTTTGACCGTGACCTCCTCGCCCAAGCGCGCCACCACGATCTGGCCGTCACGCGCCACCGGCGTCTTATGGACCGCCAACAAGTCCCCGTTGCGAATCCCGGCATCGCGCATGCTCTCGCCCAAAACCGTCAGGAAATAGTCCGCGCGCGGGCGGAAAATGGCGGGGTCGACCCGATGATGGGCCGTGATATGGGCCTCGGCCAGAATGGGTTGGCCGGCCGCGACCCGTCCTATGACCGGCAGGCCCGCCGAGCGGTTGGCCACGACGCGTATGCCGCGCGCACGCCCCGGCACGAGTTCGACAAAGCCCTTGCGCGCCAAGGCCCGCACATGCTCTTCCGCGGCATTGATCGAGCGAAACCCCAAAGCCGCGGCGATCTCGGCGCGTGTCGGGGGGTATCCCGTCGCCTCGATCCGGGCCCGGATCCAATCGAGGATCTGCTGTTGTCGCGGGGTCAGCACAGGCATACTGTGAATATATACAGTATCGGGAGGAAAAAAAAGAGGGGGCGGCTTCCCTGCCGCTCCCCACCGACGCACGCACTCTCGATATCCGTATCGAGACCATCCGTGTCAGAGAACGTCCTGTTCCCTCTCCCTTATCCGACCTCCTGTCGTCAAAAATCCCTTTTTGCTGCCACCATCCCAGGCGCCCCTACCATAGGCCAAGTCCCCCTTCGGACCCATCCGTCAAAAGTCGGAGAACGCCGCCTGCCTTGACCCGTTTCCCCCTTGCCCTCTACTCTGCTCGCTTATCCCGATCCATTCCCGGACCATTCGGCGGGGTCTTCGATGGCGGCTCAGGAATCCCCCCACATCCTTCGCGCCCTGGAAGAGCGACTGCTCTCCCGCGCCCAGGACGACGCCCAACCGCCGCTTGCGGCCCTGCTCGCCGAAGGCTTCTGCGAGATCGACCGCGCCGGGCGCCTGTACGGCAAAACCGAGGCGCTCGCACGGCGCGCGCACGCGCGCCGCGAGGCGCCCGTCATCGCCGACTTTCAGATCCGCTTCCTGACCTCCGAGGTCGCCTTGCTCCTGTACCGTTTGAGCGAGACACCGCCCGAGACGACCGAGGCGTGCTGGTGCAGCTCGCTCTGGCACTCCCGTCACGGCCGCTGGCAGGCGACCTTTCATCAGGCGACCCGGGTCCCGCCTCTCGACGAGGACCCGTCGTCCTTTCTGGTGTGATCCGGTGGCTTTGGTCGGAAACGCGCCGCGCGGGGCGCCGTCGACCCTTGACTTACAAACGCCCCGGGGGTGGTTGCGAGGGGTCGCCCGAGGCCTCGCTCTGGCGTTGGCGCAGCATCCGGCGGCGATAGCGCCGCACCACGGCATTGACGGGACCGGACAGGGCGTAACAGAAAAACAGCGCAAACAGCACGCGCGCCGGATCGAGCGATATCAGGACGAAGGTCAGGACCACCGCCAGCACGGCGATGAAAGGCACCCGCCCTTTGAGGTCGATGTGCTTGAAGCTGTGGTAGCGGATGTTGCTGACCATGGCGGCACCGATCAGGATCGTGACCGCGAGCGCGATATCGCGCACCGCCGGCGACGGCGGCCCGTGCTCGTGCAGCGTCCACACAAGCCCGGTGACGACGGCGGCGGCCGCCGGACTCGGCAGCCCGTGAAACGACAGGCGCCGGTCGGCGTGGTTTTCGATATTGAAGCGCGCCAGACGCAAGGCCGCGGCCGCCGAGTACACGAACGCCGCGAGCCACCCGAGCTTGCCGAAGCCCGATAGCGCCCACTCGTAGATGACGAGCGCCGGCGCAAGCCCGAAGGACACCATGTCCGAGAGGCTGTCGTACTGCGCCCCGAAATCGCTCTCGGTATGGGTCCAACGGGCGACGCGCCCATCGAGCCCATCCATCACCATGGCGATGAACACCGCGACGGCCGCGTGCCCGTCATTCCCCTTCATGCCCTGCACGATCGCGTAGAACCCGGCAAACAGGGCCGCGGTCGTGAAGAGGTTGGGCAGGATATAGATCCCTTTGCGTTTATCGTCCATCCGATCCCCTCTAGAGATCCGATTGGTCCCGCAGCCGCGCCAGAAGTTGCGATCCCGCCTGGACTCGGTCTCCCAAGGCGACCTCGGGGTGCGCGCCGATCGGGAGATACACATCGACCCGCGATCCGAAACGGATGAAGCCGTACCGCCCTCCCGCAGAGACGAGATCGCCTTCCTTCACATAGCACAAAATCCGCCGCGCGATAAGCCCCGCGACCTGTACCACCACCACGTCATCGCCCGCGGGGGTCGTGATCCACAAGGCGTTGCGCTCGTTTTCCGCCGAGGCCTTGGCGAGCGCGGCATTGACGAACCGCCCCGGGTGGTACCAGCGCTTGCGCACGCGCCCCTCCACCGGCAAGCGATTGGAGTGCACGTTGAAGACGTTCATGAAGATGCTGATCTTCAGGGCCTCGCGCCCGAGATAGGGGTCGGCGCCCCGCGCCAGCGCGATCACGCGCCCATCCGCCGGGCAGAGCACGCCACCGGCTACCGGCGCGATCACCCGCGGCGGGTCGCGGAAAAACTGCAGCACGAGCACCGCCAGGGCCCACGCCGGCAGGGCCGCAAGCCAGCCCTGCCACAGGCTCAGGGCCACGGCCAGCGCGACCACCAGCGCGCTTGGCCCCCAGCCTTCGCGGGCGAGGAGCGGCAGGCGCTCCCGGCGGCCCGCGCAAGCCGTAACCGGCGCGTTCAATTCTTCTCTTTGTCGACGATCTTGTTGGCCCCGATCCAAGGCATCATGGCGCGCAGGCGTGCGCCCACCTCCTCGATCGGATGGCGCGCGGCGCGCGCGCGCAACTCCGGAAAGCGCTTGCCCCCGGTCTCGTTCTCGGCCACCCATTCACGCGCAAACTCCCCGGACTGGATCTCTCCCAGGATACGCTTCATTTCGGCCTTGGTCGCCTCGTTCACGACCCGCGGGCCGCGCGTCATGTCCCCGTACTCGGCGGTGTTGGAGATCGAATAGCGCATGTTCGCGATCCCGCCCTCGTACATGAGGTCGACGATCAGCTTCAGCTCATGCAGGCATTCGAAATACGCCATTTCCGGGGCATAGCCCGCCTCCGTCAAGGTCTCGAAGCCCGCCTGCACGAGGGACGTGAGCCCCCCGCACAAGACCGCCTGCTCGCCGAACAGGTCGGTCTCGGTCTCTTCCTTGAAGGTCGTGGCGATCACGCCGGCGCGAGCGCCGCCGATCGCCGACGCGTACGACAAGGCGAGCGCCTGGCCCTGGCCGGAGGCATCCTGGCTCACGGCGATCAGGCAGGGCACGCCGCCCTTCTGGGTGAACGTCGAGCGCACCAGGTGCCCCGGGCCCTTCGGCGCGATCATGATCACGTCCATATCCGGGCGCGGCTTGATGCGCCCGAAGTGGATGCTGAACCCGTGCGCGAAGGCGAGCGCGACACCCTGTTTCAGGTGCGGCTCCAGCGTCTTGTAGATCCCGGCCTGCAATTCATCCGGGGCGAGGATCATCACGAGGTCGGCACCCTTGACCGCCTCTTCGACCGGCTTCACCGTCAACCCGGCGCGCTCGGCCTTGGCGACCGACGCCGAGCCGGGCCGCAGGCCGACCACGACGTTGACCCCGGAATCCTTCAGATTGTTGGCATGGGCATGCCCCTGGGAACCGTAGCCGATGATCGCCACCGTCTTGTTGCGAATGAGATCCAGGTCGGCATCCTGATCGTAATACACTTGCATGGGATTTCCTCGCCCTCGTTACCGCGGGCCGTTAAGGGTTGATGGACTGTCTCAGGGGGCGTCGGGAATGCACGCCGTCTCGCCGCGCGCGATGCCGATGACGCCGGAGCGCACGACCTCCACGATCCGGCGCGGGTGGATGACGGCGATGAACGCATCCAGCTTGCCGCCGTCGCCCGTGAGTTCGATCGTGTAGACGCGCTCGGTGACATCGATGATGCGCCCCCGAAAAATATCCGCGAGCCGCTTCACCTCGTCGCGCTCGCCCGAGGCCTCCGCGCGCACCTTGATGAGCAGCATCTCCCGCTCGATACGCGGATTATCCGTCAGATCCACGAGCTTGACCACATCCACGAGCTTGTTGAGCTGTTTTCTAATCTGATCGACGACACTGTCCGAACCGCTCGTCACAAGCGTCATGCGCGACAGGCTCGGGTCCTCGGTCGGGGCCACGGTGAGCGACGCGATGTTGTAGCCGCGCGCCGTGAACAGGCCCGCGACACGCGACAAGGCGCCGGATTCGTTTTCGAGAAGGATCGAAATGATGTGGCGCATCAGGCGAGTTCGCGATCTGTCGCCAGATGCATCTCGTGGTGGCCCGCTCCCGCCGCGATCATGGGATAGACATTCTCCGTCTGGTCCGTGATGAAATCGAGGAACACCAGGCGATCGTTCTGCGCCAAGGCCTCCTTGAGGGCCGCCTCCACGTCGCCGGGCTTGTCGATCCGCACACCCACGTGCCCGTAGCTCTCGGCCAGCTTCACGAAATCCGGCAGCGCCTCGAGATACGAGTGCGAATAGCGGCTCTGATAGAAGAACTCCTGCCACTGGCGCACCATGCCCATGTAGCGGTTGTTCAAGTTGATGATCTTGATCGGCAAACCGTACTGCTTGCAGGTCGACAATTCCTGGATGCACATCTGGATGCTGGCCTCGCCCGTCACGCACGCCACGGTCTCGTGGGGGTGGGCGAGCTGCACGCCGATCGCGGCCGGTAGCCCAAAGCCCATGGTCCCAAGCCCCCCGGAATTGATCCACCGCCGGGGCTCGTCGAACTTGTAGAACTGCGCCGCCCACATCTGGTGCTGGCCGACGTCCGAAGTGATGAAGGCCTGCCCCGCCGTCAGACGGTAGAGGGTCTCGAGCACGAATTGCGGCTTGATCACCTCGGTGTTCGCCCGATCGTAATCGAGGCAGCGGCGCGCGCGCCACTCGTCGATCTGGCGCCACCAGGCCGAGAGGGACGCGGCGTCGAGGCGCTTGCCCGATGCCTTGAGGGTCGCAAGCAGGGCCGCGAGCACGCGCCGCGCCTCCCCGATCACCGCGATCTCCACCGGCACGTTCTTTTGGATCGAGGCCGGATCCACGTCGATGTGGATGATGCGCGCGTTGGGGCAGAACTTGTCGAGATCGCCGGTCACCCGGTCGTCGAAGCGCGCCCCGACCGCGAGCAGCACGTCGCATTCGTGCATCGCCATATTCGCTTCGTAGGTGCCATGCATGCCGAGCATGCCGACGAACAAAGGGTCGGTCGCCGGAAAGGCCCCGAGGCCCATGAGGGTGTTGGTGCACGGCGCCCCGAGCCAGCGGACGAGCTCCGTGAGCTCGCGCGCGCCGTTGCCGATGACCACCCCGCCACCGGAATAGACCACCGGGCGGCGCGCCGTCAAAAGGCAGTCCGCGGCCTTGCGAATGGCCTCGGGATCGCCGTCCGTCACCGGCTTGTAGGAACGCAGGCTCGGATCCTTCGGGAAGACGTACGGGGCCTTGTGGGCGGTGATGTCCTTTGGAATGTCCACGACCACGGGCCCGGGACGCCCGGTGGTCGCGACGTGGAAGGCCTTGCGCATGGTGAGCGCGAGGTCGCGCACGTCTTTCACCATGAAGTTGTGCTTCACGCAGGGGCGCGTGATGCCGATCGCGTCCACCTCCTGAAAGGCGTCGTCGCCGATCAGGTGGGTCATGACCTGACCCGTGAAGACGACCAGCGGGATGGAATCCATGTAGGCGGTCGCGATCCCCGTAACGGCGTTGGTCGCCCCCGGGCCGGACGTCACCAGCACGACGCCGGGCTTTCCGGTCGAGCGGGCATAGCCGTCCGCGGCGTGCGTCGCCCCCTGCTCGTGGCGGACCAGGATGTGCTTGATCTCTTCCTGCTTGTAAAGCGCATCGTAGATGTGCAATACCGCGCCCCCCGGATACCCGAAGAGGTATTCCACACCCTCATCCTGAAGGCAGCGCACGAAGATCTCCGCGCCCGTAAGCTCCAAGGCCTCACCCCGTCGTCGGTGGGAAACCTCGGATTTTCTGCCAACGGGGCCTCGCCGGTCAAGGGTTGCGCGCGCCGGGACTCAAGCCCGGCGCCAGACCGTGCCGCCCGGGGTGTCCTCGAGAATCACGCCGCGCGCGCGCAACTCCTCGCGCAAGGCATCCGATCGCGCCCACTCGCGCCGGCTGCGCGCGGCGTCGCGCTCGGCGATCAGGGCCTCGATCGCCGCGTGGTCGCCCTCCCCCTGGAGAAACCGGGCCGGCGGACGCGACAGGAGCCCCAGGATCCCGCCCAGACGCCTCAGGGTGGCCCCGAGCCGGGCCGCCCTGTCGGGATCCGCCGCACGCGCGCGCTGAATGGCGTGCCCGAGATCGAACAACACCGCGAGCGCCCCCGGGGTATTGAAATCGTCGTCCATGGCCGCGTGGAAGCGGGCGTCATAATCACCGTCCAGGGCCTCTTCGGCGAGCGGCAGGTCCTTGAGCGCCTGGTACAGGCGGGTCAGGGACTCCTGCGCGCGCAACAGCGCCTCCCGGTCGTAATGCAGCGGACTGCGGTAGTGGCTTGCGAGCAGGAAATAACGCAGGACCTCGCCGTCGAAATCCGCCAGCAGTTCCCGCAGGGTGCGGAAGTTGCCGAGCGATTTGGCCATTTTCTCGCCGTCGATGCGCACGAAGCCGTTGTGCATCCAGACGTTGGCAAACGGCGTCCCGTTCGCGGCCTCGCTCTGCGCGATCTCGTTTTCATGATGAGGAAAGGTGAGATCGAGGCCTCCGCCGTGAATGTCGAAATGGGGCCCGAGGCAGCCGGTGGCCATGGCCGAGCACTCGATATGCCATCCGGGGCGTCCCGGACCGAAGGGCGACGGCCACGAGGGCTCGTTCGGGCGCGCGGATTTCCACAGGACGAAATCGAGCGGATCGTCCTTGGATTCGTCGGCCTCGACCCGGGCGCCGACCCGCAAATCGTCCAGGCTGCGCCCGGACAAGCGCCCGTAGGCCGGGAAACGGCGCACGTGGTAATACACGTCACCGTTCGCGCCCTGGTAGGCATAGCCCTTGGCGATGAGCGTCGCGATCATCTCGGTGATCTCGGTGATATGGTGAGTCGCGCGCGGGTCGCGGTCCGGAGGCGTCACCAAAAGCGCCGCCTCGTCCTCGGCCATGGCCTGAATATAGCGCTCCGTGAGCGTGCTCAGGCTCTCCCCGCGCTCCGCGGCGCGGGCGATGATCTTGTCGTCGATATCCGTGATGTTGCGCACGTAAGTCACCGTGTAACCCCGGCTGCGCAGGTAACGCACCACCATATCGAACACCACGAACACGCGCCCGTGTCCGAGATGGCAATGGTCGTAGACCGTCATGCCGCACACATAGAGCCGCACGTGTCCGGGTTGAAGGGGCACGAACGGATCCTTCGCGCGCGTCAGGGTGTTGTAAATTCTGAGCATGGTGTCCGATATCGTTGGAGGCGTCGCATGAGAATCGCGCGCGGCATGAGCGCCAGGATGTCCTTCAATTCCGGCCCGGCGAGACGTCCGGTCAGGGCTGCCCGCAGCGGTGGGAACAGCCGCTTGCCGGAAAACCCCGCGGCCTTGAGCCGCGCGGGCAATTCCCCGGGCGGGGCCTCGCCCAAGGCCGTGAGCGCGGCGTCGAAAAAGCCCCCTCCCGCCGCCTCGACGACCCGCCGGGCCTGCGCCTCGAGGTCCGGTTCCGGCCCGTAGAGGACCTCCGCCCAGTCCGCCAGTTCGCGCGCGAACACGATGTTTGCGCGCACCGCGGCGATGAACCGGTCGCGGTCCGCGGCCGGAACG